>JANPMU010000267.1:0-1882 GCA_031427095.1 Sphingomonas sp. | reverse complement strand
CGGTCTATGGTTCGCCACAGGCGCGGACCAAACTCGACGCCGCGCTCGACACGATCCTGCGCCGCCCGCGCGATCCGGTCGCCATCCGCGCCGACGCCATCGCCATGCGCAGCGACATGGCGACGCACAAGCCGCCGTCGGGCCCGCTCGACATCAAGCGCGGTCCCGGCGGGCTGATCGACCTCGAATTCGCGGTCCACGTCCTCCAGCTCACGCACGCGGTGGCGTTCGATCCGCGGCTCGGACCGGCGATCGATGCGCTGATCGCCGCCGGGCTGGTCGACCCGGCGATCGCCGCAGCGCATGATCTGCTCACCCGCATGCTGGTCACGATCCGCCTCGTCGCGGTCGACGGCGCCGAGCCGGAAGAGGAATCGCGCGAGCTGATCGCCCAGGTCTGCGGCCATGAACAATGGGACTCACTGCTTGCCGCGCACGATTCGGCGCGGCAGGGGGTCGCGACACTCTGGGCCAGCGTTCAAGGGACGACGACATGATCATGCAAGGCGACACCGCACCCGCACTCAAGCTGTCCGCGAGCGACGGTCTGACCACCGATCTCGCCGCTCCGGGCAAGCCGCTGGTGCTCTATTTCTACCCCAAGGACGACACCTCGGGCTGCACTCGCGAGGCGCAGGATTTCACGGCTCTGGCGTCTGACTTCGCCAGGGCCGGTGCGCGGATCGTCGGCGTCTCGCGCGACGCGATGAACAAACATGAAAAATTCATCGCCAAATATGACCTCGCCGTGCCGCTTGCCAGCGATGAGGATGGCGTCATCTCCGATGCCTTCGGCACCTGGGTCGAAAAGTCGATGTACGGCCGCAAATATATGGGCATGGAGCGCGCCACCTTCCTGATCGCGGCGGACGGGCGGATCGTCCGCGAATGGCGCAAGGTCAAGGTGCCGGGCCATGCCGCAGACGTGCTGGCGGCGGTGCGCGCGGTCACATCCTGAACATCAAAAAAAGGAGCCTCGCGAACGAGGCTCCAGGATGCGCGTCAAGGTCTAGGGAACCCGGGATGCGTAGTGATCGAGCTCGAAACGGGTCGAGCTGGAAATTCCATCTCAATTTGCTTAGAAAGCGCGGAGCCGACTGACCAGAGCATATGTATTTCAGAGGCAAAGAAAAGTTCAGCCGTGCGCGAACGCGACCGACCTTGGAAGAATATTCTCATTTGGGACGCATTGGATGGATCGTACCGACCTCAAGATCCTCGCCATCCTCCAGGATGATTCGTCGCTGACCGTCGCCGAGGTCGCGGCGCAAGTGAATTTGTCGCAAACCCCGTGCTGGCGCCGCATCCAGAAACTTGAGGCGGCAGGCGTGATCGCGCGGCGGGTCGCCTTGCTCGATCCCGCATTGATCGGGATCGATTTGTCGATCTTCGTCACCATCGAAACCGACGATCATAGCGAGGCATGGCGTCTCGCCTTTACCACCGCAGTCGACGCCATGCCGGAGGTGATGGAGGTCTATCGCATGGCCGGCGAAGTCGATTATATATTGAAGATCGCGGTGCCGAACATGGCCGCCTTTGACGCTTTCTACCGCGCCATCGTCAAGGCCGTCCCGCTCAAGAACGTCACCTCGCTGATCGCGATGGAAACGGTCAAGCACACCACGGCTTTCCCGCTGGCGGGGTGAGCCGCACCGCGTTGCGTTTCGGGCGCCGCGCTCGCCGATCCACCGCAGCCCAGGGACGAAACGCCTCGCCAGTGCGACCAGGCGCCAAGCGCGCATTGCGATGTTGTATCATGCCCGCTATCGCCACGCTTCCATCCGCAACATCCGAACCCATCGCTCATGAATCGTTCGACAGCGCTTGCTGCCTTGCTTGTCTCCGGGTCGCTTTCAAGCGTCGCCGCCGCCGCAACCAC
>JANPMU010000266.1:0-9515 GCA_031427095.1 Sphingomonas sp. | reverse complement strand
CGAGGCCGAAATCCGCGCCGCGATCCGCTTCGCATGGTCCGAACATCAATCGGTTGTCGAACCCGGCGGCGCGGTCGCGCTCGCGGCCCTGATGGCGGGCAAGGTCGAGGTGAGCGAGGGCACGGTCGCGATCCTGTCGGGACGCAATGTCGACCCGGAGCTTCATGCCCGGATCATCGCCAGTGCGGAGTAGGGCCTGTTTCAGCTTTCGCGGAATCAGCACCGGCCCGCTCCCTTACCCGACCTCCCATAGAATATCCTGATCGGGAGGCCGGGTGGGGGTGCGGGCCGGTGCCGTCTGACTCAAACAAACCTTAAGCTGCGGCGGTCCGATACTGGCCGGGTTCGAGGAACGCGGGCGACGAGCGCTCGATGCTCCGGGTCAATTCCTCAAGCTCGAGCGCTAGCGTGCGAAGCTCAGCGGCAACGGCCTGCGGGTTGGTCGAGGCGTTGCCCGCCGACGCGTCGAGCAGGGTTCCGAGCATCATCGCGATGCACGGCAGGATCGTCACCTCGATCCGCTCGAACGCCACTTCGAGTCGCGCTTGCTGGTCTTTGGTCGGCATGACCCCCATAGTGTGGGAACGCGGGTTAAGTTTATGTGAAAAGGGGCGTGGAGTGACAGGAGTGGCTTCGGCGGCCATGGCACTAGCGATGATCGCCGCAGTGGCGCTGACCATCGGCGGCATTCGACTGGCGCGGCGCCGGGACGACCGCCAGCGCGGGCTGCTCATGCTCGGGGCTGCGGCGGTGCTGGTCGGGAACGTGTTGATCTGGACGCTGTAAATTGTGCCCCGGCGTCCGCCTCTACCGCTGCCTTCGAAGGAATATAAAAAATATCAGCGTTTGAGATCCTTGGCCAGCCGCATGTCGAGATAATCGTCGACGCTCTTCATCAGCAACGGAAGCTCGTTGGCGAAGAAATGGTTGGCGCCGGGGATGGTGTCGTGGTGGATAGTGATGTGGCGCTGGGTACGGAGCTTGTCGACCAGCTTCTGGATTGCCGGCGCGGTGACGACCTCGTCATTCTCGCCCTGGATGATGATCCCCGATGACGGGCATGGCGCGAGGAAGCTGAAGTCGAACAAGTTGGCCGGGGGCGCGATCGAGATGAAGCCCTTGATCTCGGGTCGGCGCATCAGCAATTGCATCCCGATCCACGCGCCAAAGCCGAACCCGGCGATCCACGTCGTCTCGGCCTCGGGGTGGATCTGCTGGACCCAGTCGAGTGCGCTCGCGGCATCCGACAGTTCACCAATGCCGTTGTCGAACAGGCCCTGGCTCTTGCCGGTCCCGCGAAAATTGAAGCGCAGGGTCGCAAAGCCGCGCCGCGCGAAAGTCTGATAGAGCAATTGCACGATCTTGTTGTTCATCGTGCCATTGGCTTGCGGGTGCGGATGAAGGATCATCGCGACTGGCGCGCGCGCCCTCAGCCCGGGATTGAATCGGCCTTCGAGGCGGCCTTCGGGACCGGGGAAAATGACTTCGGGCATTGGGCAAGCGCTCGTTTCGCTATGGGATCGGGTCGCCAGCGGGTGCGCCGCAGCGGCGGCTCCTATATAGGGACGAGCTTCACTCTGGCAATCGACAGGATATTGGAGTTTTGACCGCTGAACGTCTCTACCTCGATCACGCCGCGACGACTCCCTTGCTCCCGCAGGCCGCCGCCGCGATGCGCGACGCCTTCGCCATCTGGGCCAATCCATCGTCACCCCATGCCGAAGGCCGCGCCGCGCGCGCCGCGATGGAAGTCGCGCGTCGGTCCATCGCCGAAAGTCTCGGCTGGCGTCATGACGTCATCCTCACATCGGGCGCGAGCGAGGCGATTGCGATCGCCGCCAGCGCCGCGACACCTGAACGACGCCTGGTCGGCGCGACCGAGCATGACGCGGTTGCGGCGGCGATGGGGGAAGGGGCCATCACCCTTGCCGTCGGCCCGGACGGTGTGATCGACTTTGCTTCGCTCGATGCCGCGCTGGCCAGCGGTCGTGCGCTGGTCGCGATCCAGCACGTCAATAATGAGACCGGGGTGATCCAGCCGATCGCCGAAATCGCCGAACATGTCCGCACCGCGGGATCCTTATTGTTCGCCGATTGCGCGCAAAGTGCGGGCAAGCTCGACCTCCCCGACGCGGACTTTATCGCGGTATCAGGCCACAAGCTGGGCGGTCCACCCGGGATCGGCGCGCTGTTGGTGCGCGACCTCGCCACGCTCCGGGCCTGCGGCGGGCAGGAGCTCGGCTATCGCCGCGGCACCCAGAATGTCCCGGCGATTGCCGGATTTGCCGCCGCATTGAAATCGCGGACCTTTGCATATAAGCGCCACGCCGAGCTGCGCGCCCGGCTTGACACCGCAATCGGCGCGCTCGGCGGGATCGTCATCGCCACCAGCGCACCGCGCATGCCGACGATCGGCGCGATCGCCATGCCCGGGCTCGGCAATGCCAGCCAGTTGGTTCAATTCGACCTCTCCGGGATCGCCATTTCGGCCGGAAGCGCCTGTTCGAGCGGGAGCATGAAAACCAGCCGGGTGCTGCGCGCGATGGGCGTGGACGAGACGCTCGCCGAAACCGTCATCCGGGTCAGTTTCGGCCCGGCCACGAGCGCAGCCGAGGTCGACCGCTTCATTGCCGAATGGACGCGCATCGCGGCCCGCATGGGGCTCAAGGCGGCGTGATCTATCTCGATTATCAGGCGACCACGCCGCTCGCGCCCGAAGTCGCGCGGGCGATGCGTCCATGGGCGGAAGATCATTTCGCCAATCCCCATTCGCCCTCCCGCGCCGGGCGCGAGGCGGCGGCAGCGATCGCGGTCGCGCGCGGGCAGGTCGAAGCCGCGATCGGGCTCGGCGGCGGAACCCTGGCGTTCACATCGGGCGCGACCGAAGCGCTCAACTGGGCGCTCAAGGGCAGCTTCGAACAGCGCCCCGATACGCGCAGCCGCATCGTCACCCTCGCCACCGAACATGCCGCAGTGCTCGACACGCTCGACTGGCTCGAACGGCAGGGGGCCGTGGTTGTCCGCTTGCCGGTCCGCAACGACGGCCTCGTCGACCTCGCGACCGTCGAAGCGGCGGTCGATCAATCAACCTGTCTGGTGGCGGCAATGCTGGTCAATAACGAGATTGGTGTGATCCAGCCGATCGCCGACATCGCCCGTATTGCCCACGCCGCGGGCGCGCTGATGCTGTGTGACGCGGTCCAGGGGTTCGGGCGCGTGGCGATCCCGCAAGGCCCAGACCTCATCGCTTTCTCCGCCCACAAGATCCACGGTCCCAAGGGCATCGGTGCGCTGTGGATGCGCAAGGGGACCGAACCCGCGCCGTTCATGCATGGCGGGGGGCAGGAGCAGGGGATGCGCTCGGGAACAATGTCGCCGTCGCTGTGCGTCGGTTTCGGTGTGGCGGCGACGCTTCTGAGTGGACAGGATTTGGCTCACGTCGAAAATTTATGGCGGACGGCGCTCGCTACGCTCGGCCCCGGCTGGACACTCAACGGCAATGCGGACCCGCGCTATCACGGCAACCTCAACCTGCGCCGCGACGGCCTCGATGTCGCGCGGCTGATGAATGACGTGCGTGATGTCGCTTTTTCGGCCGGATCGGCCTGCGCCAGCGGCTCGGGTCGGCCGAGCCATGTGCTGCGCGCGCTGGGACTCAGCGATCGCGAGGCGAAATCCTCGATCCGCATCGGTTTCGGGCGCTACACCAGCGAGAAGGAATTGGTCGATGCGGTCGGTCGCATCGACTCCGTCGCCCGCGCCCAGGGCGTGATAGTGGCATGACCCGGGTTCGTTTTCTCAAGCCCGACGGCAGCTTCGACCGCGAAGTCGATGCCCCGGCGGGCTCGCGCCTGCTCGAGGTCGCGCAGGCCGCCGGGCAGCCGCTCGAGGGCACCTGCGAAGGCGTGATGGCCTGCTCGACCTGCCACGTCATCGTCGACCCGCAGGATTTCGACCGGCTGCCGCCAGCGAGCGAGGACGAGGACGACATGCTCGACCTCGCTGCGGGACTGTCGCGGACCTCGCGTCTCGCCTGTCAGATCATGCTCGGCGACGACCTCGACACGCTCACCGTCAAAATGCCGGGCCAGTCACACGATTGGAATCGACGCTAGCGTCCCTTGCGGCGCCAAGGGACTTCCACCATATGCGCCGCGGGAGTCGGGCGGACGGAGCTGTCGCCAACCTGGTCAGATCCGGAAGGAAGCAGCCACAGTGATTTCGCCCCGGGTCGTTCCGGCTCCCACCTTTTGTCGAAGCATTGGCAACGCCGCGTCCCACCGCCTAGACCGGCCCCGATGGACGACGAATCGCCCGGCCTCGGCCTCGACACCCCTGCGCAGCCGTTGAGCGCCGCGCCCTATCGCGTGCTTGCTCGAAAGTACCGGCCGCAAAGCTTCGCCGAGCTGATCGGGCAGGACGCGATGGTCAAGACGCTCGGCAATGCCATCGAGCAGGGACGGATCGCGCACGCCTTTCTGCTGACCGGCGTGCGCGGCGTCGGCAAGACCTCGACCGCCCGGCTGGTCGCCAAGGCCCTCAACTGCATCGGTCCCGACGGCACCGGCGGGCCGACGATCGAGCCGTGCGGAATGTGCGAGCCATGCCGCGCGATCGCCGAGGGGCGCCACATCGACGTGGTCGAAATGGACGCCGCTAGCCACACCGGGGTCGACGACGTTCGCGAGATCATCGAGGCGGTGCGCTATTCGGCGGTTTCGGCGCGCTACAAAATCTACATCATCGATGAAGTCCACATGTTGTCGAAGAACGCGTTCAATGCGTTACTGAAGACTCTTGAGGAGCCACCTGAGCATGTGAAATTCCTTTTCGCGACCACCGAAGTGGCCAAGGTGCCGGTCACCGTGCTGTCGCGCTGTCAGCGCTTCGACCTGCGTCGGATCCCGGCCGAAGCGCTTGTCGCGCACTTCGCCTCGATCGCGCATCAGGAAGGCATTTTGGTGGAGGATGAGGCGCTTGCGGTGATCGCCCGCGCTGCCGAAGGTTCCGCGCGCGACGGCCTGTCGATCCTCGACCAGGCGATCGCGTATGGTGAGGGCCAGGTCCAGGCCGCAGCGGTGCGCGAGATGCTCGGGCTGGCCGATCGCGGGCGCGTGCGGCGGTTGCTTGAAGTGGTGCTGACCGGCGACGCCGCCTCGGCGCTTGCGCAGCTCGACGAGGCGCATGCACTCGGGCTCGACCCCGCATCGCTGATCCGCGGGCTGATGGAAACATTGCACTCGGTCACCCGCGCCAAGGCGGGAGCCGCAGGCGACGTGCTTCAGTCGGTCGAGGAACGCGAGGCCGCCGCCGACTGGGCGTCGCGGCTGTCGTGGGGCTCGCTTCACCGCTTGTGGCAAATGTTGTTGAAAGGCCTCGCCGACGTCCAGGTCGCACCCGATCCGAACGAGGCGGCGGCGATGGCGTTGCTGCGCCTGATCCACAGCGCGGATCTGCCCGATCCCGCAGCCTTGATTGCGCGGCTGGTGTCAGGCGGAGAAAGCGCGGCCGCCGCCCCCGCATCAGCCAAGGCCGCGCGATCGGGACCGGGCGCCGCGCTGCCCACCGATTATGCCGCGCTGGTCGCCATCCTCGAAGCGTCGGGCAGGCATCGCCTCGGCGTGCAGCTACGCGATCATGTCGGCCTCGTCCGCTTCGCGGCGGGCGAGCTCACCCTTCGTCCGCTGCGCCCGCTCGGCCCCGATTTCGCGCGTGAGCTTGCCGCTGCGGCCAAGGAAGCGACCGGCGCGATCTGGGCGGTGTCATTCACCGACCAAGGCGGCGCGCCATCGCTTCACCAACAGGATGCGATGGCCGAGGAAATTGCACGCGCCGCATTGCTCGACGAGCCGATTGTCCGCGCCGTACTCGACGCTTTTCCCGAAGCCGAACTCGAACATTTCGCCGCAATGAAAGGTGTCTGAAATGCCCAGCCTCGAAGAAATCATGGAAATGGCCCAGAATGCCCAGGCCGAGCTGCAAAAGGCGCAGGATGAGCTGGAAAAGATCGAAGTCGAAGGCGCTTCGGGTGGCGGGCTGGTCAAGATCCGCGCCACCGCCAAGGGCCGCATCCTCGCCGTCTCGCTCGATGACAGCCTGATGCAGCCGTCGGAAAAATCGATGCTTGAGGATCTCATCGCCGCCGCCCTCAACGACGCCCGGGCCAAGGCCGACCTCGCCGCCGGCATCGAGATGCAGAAAATGTCGAGCGCGATGGCGCTGCCCGAGGGGTTCAAGCTTCCGTTCTAGCGGCTGTCGAGATTCATCGGGAATTGATGATGGCGGAGCAGGGGCAGATCATTGCCCGGCGCATCGGTGCGCGCGACGATTTTGGTCGTCACGCCGCCCTTGGAACGACCGATGGCACAGCTTTTTCAAAAACAGCCGCTTATCGCCGCCGCTCCGGCCCGGATCGCCGGTCTTGCCAAGGCAGCACGCCTCGATCTTCGCTTATTGACGATCGCTGATCCAAAAACGCTCCCTCGCCAAACTCTTTCATCGAGCTTGAATCAGACCTTGAAGCAAATGTGAATTCTGAATCTCAGCAGCCACTAGTGGCCCAGCAAATCGTCCTTGATCCTCAATTTCTCTCTCTTGAGCTGGGCCAGGACGGTGTCGTCGGGGTGGGGGCGGTGCTTTTCGCTGTCGATCTTCGCTTCGAGCGCTGCGTGCTTGTTTTCGAGCGCATTGGCATGAACCTTGTCCATCGGTGTCATTCCCTTCGTGAATGGATGCGACAATCGGGCACTAAACCATGAAACGGGGTGTTTGTCTCGCATCGCGGACTCCTTCTGTCGCCGTCGTCGCGCGGCCCGTCGCTCTCGCGCGCTGGATGGTTGTGGTCTAAGGGTCGCGCCTTGAACGACGATGACCCAAAGCAGCAGCTTGCCGATATGCGCGCCGAGCACCGCCTGCTCGATGTCGAGCTTGCCGCGCTGATGGAAGCGGGTACCGCCGACCAGTTGGAAGTGGCGCGGATGAAGAAGCGCAAGCTTCGTCTCAAGGACGCCATCGCGCAGCTCGCCGACGAGATCATCCCCGATATCATCGCCTGAACGTCCCGCAGCGGGACGCAAATGCTTGTCGCGGAAGCATTTGCCTCAGTTCAAACGTTTCCACCGAGACACTTTGATGGCAGACTTGTGCATCATGAACGACTCACTCGACTCAATTGACCCCGAAACGCGGATCACCCCCCGCCTGATCGGTGGTTTCTACACCGAGGCGATGATCCTCGCTGACGAGGCACGTGCCTATTTCGACGATGCCGGCCGCGACGACCGGCTGACGCTCGACCCGTTCGTGCGGGTCGGCTTCGCCTGCGAATCGCTCAAGGTCACGACCCGCATCATGCATATTGTGGCGTGGTTGCTGACCCAGCGCGCGATCGAGAGCGGCGAGCTTCATTATGCCGACCAGCGCCGCCCCGAACGCCGACTCGGAAATGCCACCGACAGCGATTCGCTGGTGGTCGAACAGCTTCCGCTCGCGGCACAGCGACTTATCTCGGCGAGCGTCGATCTTTATGCGCGGGTCAAGCGACTCGATGAGGGCAATCTCGACGATACTCCGGTGCAGAGCCCGGCGCGGGCGCTGATGGGTCGGCTTGAGCGCGACCTCGTCTGGCAACGCGGCTGATCCTCGCCGGGCGGAACAGCCGTCGCTTAATCGTGCTGCCCGATTCATGGCGGGAAAAGCTCCGGACTCTGCAAGCCTGACGATCAGGCGAGCTGCGCCTTCGCTGCCGAATATTCACGCGCCAGCCGCTCGACCAGTTGCGCTACCGGGGTCACTTCGCCGACCGCTCCGATGCCCTGGCCGCAACCCCAGATGTCCTTCCACGCTTTTGCGCCCGATGCGCTTTCGAAGTTCATCGACGTCGGGTCACCGCGTTCGAGCGCGTCGGGATCGAGCCCCGCATTGCGGATCGAACCCTTGAGGTAATTGCCCGGAATGCCGGTGAACAGATCGGTGTAGACGATGTCCGCCGCGCCGCCCTCGACGATCGCCTGCTTGTAGGCATCGCTGCTGTTCGCTTCGGGGGTCGCGATGAACGGGGAACCGATGTACGCGAAATCGGCGCCCATCGCCTGAGCCGCGAGCACCGCTCCGCCGGTCGCGATCGCCCCGGATAATGCGAGCGGCCCGTCGAACCATTTGCGGATTTCCTGGACCAGAGCGAATGGTGACCAGCGTCCGGCATGCCCGCCGGCCCCCGAAGCGACCGCGATCAGCCCGTCGGCGCCTTTGTCGATCGCTTTGCGCGCATAGCGGTCGTCGATGATGTCATGCAGCGTGATCCCGCCCCAGCCATGGACCGCGTCATTGAGTTCCGCGCGCGCGCCGAGCGAAGTGATCACGATCGGCACTTTCCATTTGGCGCAGGTCGCCAGGTCGGCATCGAACCGGTCGTTCGACTTGTGAACGATCTGGTTGACCGCGAACGGCGCCGATGGCGCGTCCGGATGGTCGCGGTCGTGCGCCGCCAGTTCCTCGCGGATCCGGTGGATCCACTCGTCGAGCAGCGACTGCGGCCGGGCATTGAGTGCCGGAAAACTGCCGACGATCCCCGCCTTGCACTGGGCGATCACCAGATCGGGGCCCGACACGATGAACAAGGGCGCGCCGATTACGGGCAGGCGGAGACGGGACAGGATCGCTGGCACGGTCATGAATAGGATCGTCCTTGATCAGATGCGGTGATAGTCGCGATACCAGTCGACGAAGCGGGGCACGCCGACGTCGATCGTGGTGGCGGGTTCGAAGCCATGGTCACGCTGAATCGCACTAATGTCGGCAAAGGAATCGCTGACGTCGCCGGGCTGCATCGGCTGCGGATCGAGAAGCGCCTTGATCCCGGTCGCCTGCTCGAGCAGTTCGACCACCCGCATCAGATCTTCGGAGCGGCTGTTGCCGATGTTGTACAACGCATGCGGGGCAATGCTCCCGCCTGCCTTGACCGCCCCGTCGTCGGCCGGCGGCCCGTCGAGGCACGCCACCACCCCGCGGACGATGTCGTCGATATAAGTGAAATCGCGGCGCATCACCCCGCCGTTGAACAAGGGCAGGGGCTTGCCTTCATACAGGGCCTTGGTGAAAATCCACATCACCATGTCGGGACGGCCCCACGGCCCATAAGCGGTGAAAAAGCGCAGCCCGGTCTGCGGCAGGCGATAGAGGTTGGCATAGGCCTCGCTCATCAATTCGTCGGCCTTCTTGGTCGCGGCATAAAGCGACAGCGGCCGGTCGACCCGGTCTTCGACCCGGAAGGGCAGGCTGGTATTGCCGCCATAAACCGACGACGACGACGCATAGACCAAATGCTCGACCTGCCGGTGGCGGGCCAATTCGATCATGTTGAGGTGGCCGACCAGGTTCGACTGGATATATGCTCTCGGGTTTTCGAGCGAATGGCGCACCCCGGCCTGAGCGCCCAAATGAACGATCCGCGCGATTTCCGCTCCTGCCGCCGCCCGCTCAAGTGCGGCCGAATCGCTGAAATCGAGCCGATGAAA
>JANPMU010000265.1:0-6213 GCA_031427095.1 Sphingomonas sp. | reverse complement strand
CCTCGCGGTCATCATCGTCGAAGCGGGCGCAACCCTGGGCGGCAACCATGTCTGGTCGTTCTTCGCCAGCGACATCGCCAGATCCGACCGCGCGCTGGTCGATCCGCTGATCGTCCACCGCTGGCCCGCTTATGATGTCCGTTTCCCCGCTTTCCAGCGCACGATCGCCGAGCCCTATCATGCGATCGAGTCCGCGCATTTCGATCGCATCGTGCGCGCCGCATGTCCCGCCGACGCCATCCTTTGCGCCACCGTGGCCTCCGCCACGACCACCACCGTCACCCTGACCGACGGCACCACGCGCACCGCCGCGGCCGTGATCGACACGCGCGGCGCGGGCGATCTTTCGGCATTGTCCTGCGGGTGGCAGAAGTTCGTCGGCCAGTCGCTCCACCTCGCCGCGCCCCACGGCCTCACCCGCCCGGTCGTCATGGACGCGACCATCGACCAGGCCGAAGGCTATCGCTTCGTCTATCTGTTGCCGTTCGGCCGTTCCGAAATCTTCGTCGAGGACACTTATTACAGCGAAACCCCCGATCTCGACGTTCCCGCGCTGACCCGACGCATCGCCGATTACGCCGCCGCGCAGGGGTGGGTCGCGACCCCGGGCAAGCGCATGGAAACCGGTGTCTTGCCGGTCGTCATGGCGGGCGATTTCGATCGCTTGTGGCCGGTCGCCGATTTGGTCGCCCGGGCGGGATCGCGCGCGGGCTTGTTTCAGCCGCTGACCAGCTATTCGCTTCCCGACGCGGTGCGCTTCGCATCCTGGTTCGCGGCGCAACCCGATCTCGCTGCGGCCGATACGCGCGGCTATGCCAGACGCCATTGGCGCGGCGGGCGCTTCTACCGCTTGCTTGCGACCCTGTTGCTGCGCGCCGCCGACCCGCCGCGGCGCTATCGCATCCTCGAACATTTCTACCGCCTTTCGCCGGGTCTCATCGGGCGTTTCTATGCCGGCCAATCCTCGCTAGGGGACCGCTTCCGCATCCTGGCGGGCAAGCCGCCGGTAACTGTGGCGCGGGCGATCCGCGCGATCCTGGAGAGAAAATGAAGTCAGCGATCGTCATCGGCGCCGGCTTCGGCGGGCTCGCTTTAGCCATCCGCCTCCAGTCCGCCGGGGTCGCCACGACCATCGTCGAGGCGCGCGACAAGCCCGGCGGCCGCGCCTATTTCTGGGAGCGCGACGGCCATGTGTTCGACGGCGGCCCGACCGTCATCACCGACCCCGACTGCCTCAGGAATTTGTGGAAATTATCGGGCCAGGACATCGCCACCGATGTCGAGCTTGTCCCCGTCACGCCATTCTACCGGCTCGATTGGCCCGACGGGGTGCGGTTCGATTATTCGAATGATGATGTCGCGCTCCAAGCCGCGATCCATGCGCTCAACCCGGCCGACGTCGCCGGCTATCGCGAATTCCTGAAATATAGCGAAGGCGTGTGGCGCGAGGGCTATCTCAAGCTCGGCAGCAAAGCGTTTGAATCATTCGGCGACATGCTCAAGGCCGCCCCCGCGCTGGCCAGATATCAGGCGTGGCGTTCGGTATATTCGATCGTCGCAAAGTTTGTCCAGGAAGAACATTTGCGCCAGGCATTATCGTTCCACACCTTGCTCGTCGGCGGCAATCCGATGACCTGTTCGTCAATCTACGCGCTGATCCACAAGCTCGAGCGGGACGGCGGCGTGTGGTTCGCCAAAGGTGGCACCAACACCCTCATCGCCGGGATGGTCGCCTTGTTCGAACGGCTCGGTGGCGTGCTCCGGCTCGACGATCCGGTCGAAGCGATCGAGGTCAGCGACAATCGCGCCCGCGCCGTCCGCACCCGTTCGGGGTGGCGGGCGGAGGCCGACGCGGTGGCCTCGAACGGCGATGTCGTCCACAGCTATGGCCTGATCGAAGGCAGCGCCCGGGGTCCATCGCGGGTCAAGGCGCTCACCAAAAAGCGCTATTCGCCATCGCTGTTCGTGCTCCACTTCGGGCTCGAAGGCAGCTTCCCCGACATCCCCCACCACATGATCCTGTTCGGTCCGCGCTACCAGGGCCTGCTCGGCGACATTTACGATCGCGGCAAGCTCGCCAGCGACCCCGCGCTCTACCTCCACCACCCGACCGCCACCGATCCGTCGATGGCCCCGCCCGGCTGCTCGACCTTTTATGCGCTCGCCCCGGTGCCCCATTTGGGGAAGGCCGCGATCGACTGGGACAAGGAAGGCGAGGCCTATGCCGACACCATCCTCGACACCCTCGCCGAGCGCCTGATCCCCGACATCCGCAGCCGCATCCGCACCCGTTTCCATTACACGCCAGGCGATTTCGGCCGCGACCTCGGCGCGCATCTCGGCAGTGCCTTCAGCCTCGAACCGATCCTCACCCAAAGCGCCTGGTTCCGCACCCACAACCGCGACGATGTCATCCGCAACCTCTATTTCGTCGGCGCCGGCACGCACCCCGGCGCGGGCATTCCCGGAGTCGTCGGAAGCGCCGAGGCGACCGCCAGCCTTGTTCTCGAACAGCTCGCGATGCTCGCATGAGCAATCGCGCGCGGCTGGTTGAAGAGGCCGGGCGGACGATTTCGCGCGGCAGCAAGAGTTTCCGTTTCGCCAGCCAGATCTTCGACCTGCCCACCCGCGAACGCAGTTGGCTGCTCTATGCCTGGTGCCGCGCGTGCGACGATGTCACCGACGGCCAGACCCTCGGCCACGACGCTGTCGCTCCGGATAATCCCGCCCGGCGCATCGCCTTCCTGCGCGCCCAGACCGCTGCCGCGCTCGCCGGAAAGACGACCGGCCTCGCCGCGTTCGACGCCTTTGCGCTGGTCGTCGCCGAATGCGCGATCCCCGCCGGTCTTCCGGTCGACCACCTTGCCGGGTTCGCCCGCGACTCGGTCGGCTGGCGCCCGTCCGACGAACCGGAATTGCTCAGCTACTGCTATCAGGTCGCCGGCGCGGTGGGGGTGATGATGGCGCATGTCATGGGCGTCGATCCCGGCGATCGCGACACGCTCGACCGCGCCGCCGATCTCGGCATCGCCTTCCAGCTCGCCAACATCGCGCGCGACATCGTCGAAGATGCGCAGGTCGGCCGCGTTTACCTCCCCGCCGACTGGCTCGCCGGGGAAGGCCTGACCGGCGCCGATTTGGCCGAGCCCGCGCACCGCCCCGCGCTCGCCCGGATCACCATACGCCTCGCCGTTCTCGCCGAGGCCTACCGCCGGTCGAGCAAGGTCGGCGCCGCGCGCTTGCCCTTCCGCAGTCGCTGGGCGGTCCTCTCGGCGGCCGGCATTTACGGCGAAGTCGCCACCCGCGCCGTCGCGCTTGGCCCGCGCGCCTGGGACCGGCGCATCCACATCTCGAAATCGCAAAAATTGGCTTTGGTGATCGCAGCACTGGGTGAGGCGCTGCTGCCCGGCCGATCCGTCAGCCGCGAAAACCTGTGGACCCGTCCCGGTCGCTAGAGTCTGTTTCAGTCAGACGGCACCGGCCCGCGCCCCCACCTTCAGGTGCGCCGCCCCTTCGGCGCTCTGACGCCGGCCAGATCCCGGCTCGCCAGCGCCGCCTTCAACCGCTCGACCGGCGGCGCATAGATAAACCCGAAACTGACCGTCCCCTCGCGGGTCTCGACCGCATGATGGATCCGGTGGGCCTGGACGATCCGCTTGAAATAATTCGACCGCGGAACGATTCGATGGCCGATCCGACGGTGGACGATGACGTCGTGGAACCCGAAATAGATCGCGCCATAGGCCGCGATCCCGGCCCCGACCCATGCCGCCCAATCGCCCCAGCCGCCCTGCACCCCGCCATACAGCAGCACGATCGACGGCAGCGCGAAGATCAATGCGTAAAAATCATTGAGCTCGAACATTCCCGGCCGCTCGCGGTGATGGCTTTCGTGCAACCACCACCCCAGCCGCGAATGCATCACCCAGCGATGCGCGCCATAGGCCACCCCCTCCATCGCCGCGATGGTCAGGATGAACAGGCAAAGGCCGAGCGCAGGAGCCATGTCTCCCCCTACCCGCTTTCGGCATCCCCGCCCAACCGCTTTTGAAGCTACGGCTTCTCGCTCAAAAAATGCATCAGCTCGGCCAGCGTCGCCTCCATCTGGTCCTGCATCTGCCCGACCAGCTCATTCTCGCGCATCCCGCCATGGTCGAGCGGTTTTGAATAGCTGTCCGAAAAGGCCTTCAGGTCGGCGCGGTCGAACACCCCCTTGGCGACCAATTTGGCGAGGATCACCAACAATCCATTGGTGTTGGCGATCGTCCCGGCAACCAGCGCCTCATCGACCATCGACAGGTCGCTGACGGGGGGCGTGTCGGTTTCGGCGGCGGGCTGATCATCGCTCATGATCCTTCTCTGGCGCCTTTTTCGCCCGCCGAAAACCCTCCATCGCAATCATCGGCCAGCGCGCCGCGATCGACGGACCCCCCGGAGCTATAGGCGACCCACGGACCCCCCGGAGCCATCGGCGACCCACGGACCCCCGGAGCCGGAGGCGACCGACGGGCCATTGTGCGCGCACCGCTCCGCCCGCTAAAGGCGGACCGCATGCAGCCCGCCGACCTCCGCATCGCCCTTTTTTCGGGCAATTATAATTATGTCCGCGATGGCGCGAACCAGGCCCTCAATCGCCTGGTCGGCTATCTATTGCGACAGGGGGCGGCGGTGCGGGTCTATTCGCCGACGGTCGAACAGCCCGCCTTCGAAGCCACCGGCGACCTTGTCTCGCTGCCCGCTCTGGCGATCCCCGGACGCAAGGAATATCGCGTCCCTTTGGCTCTGCCGCGCAGCGTCCGCGCCGACCTTGCCGCCTTCGCCCCCAACATCATCCATATCTCCAGCCCCGATATCGCCGCCCATCGCGCGGTCAGCTGGGCCCGCCGCCGGGGGATTCCCGCAGTCGCCTCGGTCCACACCCGCTTCGAAACCTATCTGATTTATTATCATCTGCAATTGTTCGAACCCGTGGTGCGCGCGATCCTTCGCCGGATCTACCGCCGCTGCGACGCTCTGCTCGTTCCCGCAAGATCGACCGCCGCCGTGCTTCGCGCGCAGCGGATGAACCGCGACATCGCGATCTGGTCGCGCGGGGTCGACCGCGTCCAGTTCAACCGCGCCCGCCGCGATCTTGCCTGGCGCCGGGCCTTGGGGATCGCCGATGACGAAATGGTCATCGCCTTTCTCGGCCGGATCGTCATGGAAAAGGGACTGGACGTGTTCGCCGACGCGATCGATGCGCTGACTGCGGACCATGTCCGCTACCGGGTGCTGGTGATCGGCGATGGTCCCGCGCGCGGCTGGTTCGCGGCGCGCCTGCCCGAAGCGGTGTTCGTCGGGCATCAGGTCGGTGACGATCTCGCCCGCGCATTGGCCAGCTGCGACGTCTTCCTTAATCCCTCGATCACCGAAGCGTTTGGCAACGTCACACTGGAAGCCATGGCCTGCGCGCTCCCGGTCGTCGCGGCCGCCGCGACCGGCGCCTCAAACCTTGTCCGCGACGACCTCACCGGGGTGCTGGTCGACCCCGGCAACGTCGACGGGTTCGTCGCCGCGCTCGAAGCCTATGCCGCCGACCCCGCCTTGCGTGAGCGCCACGGCGCCGCCGGCCTCGCCTTCGCCGAAACCCAGGACTGGGACCATATCAACGCCGCCGTCGAAAAGGTTTACGCGCGCGTGATCGAGCGCGCGAAACTGCAAGCGCTGGCCCGCTAGCGTCTGTTTCCGCTTCGCTGGTGCGGCACCGGCCCGCGCCCCCACCCGGGCGTTTTTGTGCGTAAGCCCGCACCGGCCTGCGGAGTCTTTTGTGGGTAAGCCCGCACCGGCCCGCTCCCCCACCCGGCCACCCAATCAGTTTATGCTCGTGGGTGGCCGGGTGGGGGAGCGGGCCGGTGCCGTCTCACAGAAACAGACTCCCGGTGCGGGCTCGAGCGTCAGTGAGCAACAAAGACTCTAAGTGCAAAATCTTTTCCGCGCTTTATGTCAAAATACATGGCCGACCTGTTCGCTCCCGCCGATCTCCCCGCCGCCTCCGCGCCAGCCCCGGGCGCCGATGCCCCGCTCGCCGATCGGCTGCGCCCCGCGACGCTAGGCGACGTCGTCGGCCAGGATCATCTGACCGGCGCGGGCGGAGCGATCGGCCGCATGGTCGCTGCGGGCAAATTGAGCTCGATGATCCTGTGGGGCCCGCCCGGTACCGGCAAGACGACCATC
>JANPMU010000264.1:0-8070 GCA_031427095.1 Sphingomonas sp. | reverse complement strand
AGGTCCGCCGCATCGCCATCCGGCTGGCACAGCGCCGCATCCAGCCCGCCCACATCATCGCCTGGTCATGCTGGCGAAGGGCGCATCAAGCCTCAGCGCAACGCACCCATATCCAGGCTAAAACGCAACTGTAATGCTAGGCCCTGTTGATTTCCAAGATCGACGCGAAGGCGGGGCTGACCAAGTGTTGATGGTAGTCGCCGTTTGCATCACGGACGTTTAGCAATTCTATGCTCAATAGCTGCCGTTGGTTCCCCTTCGGATTATTTGAAAAGATCGCTTGGCCACGGATATGCGCGCCAAAGCTATGAACGGCGCGCGCCAGTTCATTTAACGGGCCTTAGCCGCGCGCCGTGTCCACCCCGCCGCCGAGCGCGACGTACAAGTCGACCGCATTGGTCAACTGCTCGCGCCGTGTGAGCACGGTCTGCTGCTCGGCCGCGAACAGATCGCGTTCGGCGTCGAGAACTTCGAGATAGCCCGACACGCCGTTGCGGTAGCGCAGGGTCGCAAGATTGGCACGCATCCGCTGCGCCTCGAGTTCGCGCTGCTGAGAGGCCATCCGCTCAATCAGCCAACGTCGCGCGACCAGCCCGTCGGACACTTCCCGGAACCCGCTCTGGATGGTGCGCTCGTAGGCTGCGACCGCAATCCCCAACCGCGCGTTGGCGATACCGACGTTGGCGACGCTGCGCTCGCCATCGAATAACGAATAAGCGACATTTCCGCCAAGTGACGCGGTCATCGTCCCCCCGCTGATCAAGCTTGTCAGCGCGCTACTGGCGAAGCCGAACGCACCGGTCAGACTGATCCGGGGGAAGCGGGCGGCGCGCGCTGCGCCGACATCGGCATTAGCCGCGCGCAACAGTTCCTCGGCCTCCAGGATATCGGGCCGATTGGCTAACAACTCAGACGGCAAGCCGGGCGCGATATTCTCCACGATTCCCTGCTGGCTGAGCGGCAGGGGTGCCGGCAGGCCGTCCGCTGCAGATCCGCCGAGCAGAAATTCCAGTGTATTGCGGTTGCGCGCGCGTTGCAGCTGAAAATTGGTCCGCTGGGTGATCGCCTGGGTCAGCAGCGTCTCGATCTGGCGATAGTCGAGCCCCGACGTCACCCCCGCTTTCAACCGCAGTCGGCCGATGTCGAGCGCGCGCGTCCGGCTCGCGACCGCGCGATCGGCGAGCGCGATTCGCTCCTCATATTCGCGGTCGCTAAGGTAGGTTTTGGCAACATCGGCAACCAGAATGATCTGAAACGCGCGCCGTGCGTGGGTAGTCGACAGGTAACTGGCGCGCGCCGATTCGCTCAGGCTGCGTAACCGGCCCCAGAAGTCGAGCTCGAACGAGTCGACCGAGGCGCCGATCTCGAACCGGTTGGTAGTGTCCGACGGCTCCGGCCCGACCTCGCCCGACGTGCGGATTCGCGAAGCGCCGACATCGACCGCGACGAAAGGCAGACGTTCCGCACGCTGGATACGATATTGGCCGCGCGCTTCGTCGATCCGCAGCACCGCGATCCGCAGGTCGCGGTTATTCACCAGCGCGCGCTCGATCAGCGCCTGCAACTGCGGGTCACGGAAAAAAGCACGCCAAGCGATGTCGGTTGCGCGCAGTCCAGCACCCGCCGCAGGCCCGACATAAGTCGGCGCGGTTGGTAATTCCGGCTTGATATATTTGGGATGCTGCGAGCAACCGGCGAGGATGGTCGCGACAAGAACGGTCGAAAAACTACGCATGAACCGCGTCTCCAGGAGGGGCGTCGTGCGCCTTGCGCCGTTCCCGAAGCTGCGTGAGCAGGGTGCGGATGACGACGAAGAACAACGGAATGAACAACAGGCCGAGCAGGGTCGCGGTGATCATTCCACCCATCACGCCGGTGCCGAGCGCGCGCCGCCCGGCCGCGCCAGCGCCGCTGCTGACCACCAGCGGCAGCACGCCGAGGATGAACGCCATCGAGGTCATCACGATCGGGCGGAACCTCAAACGCACCGCTTCCATGGTCGCTTCAATCGCGCTCTTGCCGGCCTCTTCCATGTCCTTGGCATATTCGACGATCAGGATCGCATTCTTGGCCGACAGGCCGATAATCGTGATGATCCCGATGTTGAAATAGACATCCATAGGCATTCCGCGAAGAAGCCCGAACAGCAACGCGCCGAGCACGCCCAGTGGCACCACGAGCAACACCGCGACCGGGATCGACCAGCTTTCGTAAAGCGCCGCGAGCAGCAGAAAGACGACCAATAGCGACAGGCCTAACAGCAGCGGTACTTGGTCACCGGCCTGTTGCTCCTCGAGCGACAATCCGGTCCATTCATAGCCGATTCCTGGCGGCAGCTGGCTTGCGAATTTGGCCATTTCAGCCATTGCATCGCCGGTCGACTGGCCCGGCGCGGCGTCGCCGGCGATGCTCATCGCGGGAAAGCCATTGTAGCGCTGCAATTGTGGCGACCCGGTTTGCCAGGTGGCGGTAGTGAAGGTCGAAAATGGGACCATTCCGCCGGTCGCATTGCGAACCTGCAGCCGAAGTATATCCTCGGGCGTCATCCGCTGCGCCGCCTCGGCCTGCAACAGCACGCGCAGCACGCTGCCTTCGCGGTTGAAGTCGTTGGCGTAGGCCGACCCGAACGCGATTGACAGCGTGTCGTTGATGTCCTGGATCTTGACCCCGAGCGAGCGGGCCTTAATGCGGTCGACCAGCACTTTGAGCTGCGGACTGTCCTCGAGCCCCTCGGGACGCACCCCGACGACCACCGTCGACTGACCGGCCATGCCGAGCATCTGGTTACGCGCGTCGCGCAATTTCTGCGGGCCAAGGCCGCCGCGGTCCTGCAGCCGCATGGCGAATCCAGTTGAATTGCCAAGCTCGGGGATCGCCGGCGGGGATAGCGAAAAGATCATCGCGTTGGTCGATCCGGCAAGTGCTCCCATCGCTTTCGCGGCGAGCGTCGAAGCGCTGTTGTCGGCCCCCGACCGTTCGTCCCACAGCTTTAGCTGCACGAACACGAGTGCCGCATTCTGGCCCGATCCGAAGAAGCTGAACCCAAGCACGCCAATCACTTGGCGAACTTGCGGCTGCGCCATGAAGAAGGTTTCGACTTCGTCGAGCGCCAGCTGGGTGCGCTCGCGGGTCGCGCCCGGCGGGGCCTGGACGACAGTGATGATATAGCCCTGATCTTCTTCGGGCAGGAATGAGGTCGGGACCAACGTGTAGATTACCCCAACCGCAGCTACGAGCGCGGCAAACACGCCGAGCCAGCGCCGAGGCCGCGACAATATCGTCGCCACCGCGACCTCATAACGATCGGTGGTCTTGCCAAAGGCGCGGTTGAAGCGCGCGAAGAAGCCCTTGCCCGCGGTCCCGTGATGGCTGGGTTTGAGCAGGGTCGCGCACAAGGCCGGGGTCAGCGTCAGCGCGAGCAACGCCGAAAACGCCATCGAGAAGGCCAGGGTCACCGAGAAGTTGCGATAGATGCCACCAGTAGACCCAGGGAAAAAGGCCATCGGCACGAACACCGCGATCAGCACCAGGGTGATGCCGATGATCGGGCTGACGATCTGGCCCATCGCCTTGTAAGTCGCTTCCTTGGGCGGCAGACCTTCCTCGGCCATGATCCGCTCGACATTTTCGATCACGACGATCGCGTCGTCGACCAGTATGCCAATCGCCAACACCATGCCAAACAGGGTCAGCACGTTGATTGAATAACCGAGCGCGAACAGGCCGAGACAGGCACCAAGCAGCGCGACGGGGACGACGATCGCCGGGATGATCGTCGCGCGGATATTCTGCAGGAACAGGAACATGACGAGGAAAACGAGGATCATTGCCTCGACCAAGGTCTTGATCACTTCCCCAATCGAGGTCGAGACGAACAGGGTCGTGTCGTAGGGGATTGAGTAAGATATTCCCGCTGGGAACGCCGCCTTGAGCGCCTCCATCCGGTCCTTGACGCCCTGCCCCGCCTTGAGCGCATTGCTGTTGGGAGCGAGCTGGACTGCGATTGCCGCCATCGGTTTGGTGTCGAGGCGAGTGATGGTGTCGTACGACGCCGCGCCCAGTTCGACCCGGGCGACATCGCCTAGCCTTAGGCTCGACCCGTCGGGATTGCTGCGGACGATGATCTGACTGAATTCCTCAGGCGTCGAATAGCGGCTCTGCGTGATGACGGTGGCGTTGAGCTGCTGCCCCGCGATCGACGGCAGCGCACCAATCTGCCCGCTTGGGGTCTGGCTGTTTTGTTCACGCACCGCCTCCAGCGCTTCGGCCGACGATATTGAGTACCCGGCCAATTTTTCCGGGTCGAGCCAGATCCGCATGGCGTATTCGGATCCAAACAAAAACGCGTTGCCGACGCCTGGAACGCGGCGAATATCGTCGAGGATGCGCGTGCTGGCGTAATTACCCAGGTCAAGCGCGTTGTGACTGCCGTCGGGCGAGGTCAGCGCCACGATAATCAGGAAGTTATTATTGGCTTCGGTGACCGTGATGCCTTGGCGGCGGACTTCCTCAGGCAGACGCGGCTCGACCCGGCTCAGCCGGTTCTGCACATCAACCTGTGCAAGGTCGATGTCGGTACCGCTCTTGAAAGTGACGGTGATCGTCGCCGTGCCGTTCGCCGCCGAGGTCGAGTTCATGTACAGATAATCTTCGACCCCGTTCATCTCCTTCTCGATAATCGAAGTGACGTTGCTTTCCAGCGTCGCGGCATCGGCGCCGGGATAAGTGACGTTGATGGTGACCGATGGCGGCGCGATGGTCGGATATTGCTCGATCGGCAGTTGCTGGACCGCAAGCAGCCCAGCGAGCGAAATGGCGAGCGCGATTACCCAGGCAAATACCGGGCGCTCAATGAAGAAATTAGCGAGCACCGGCGGAGCCCTGCGCGGGGGCGGGGCGGCGGTACGGCGGTCGCGCAGCGCCGAGCGGCTTGGGATCGACTATGGCGCCGGGCATCACTTTCTGCAGCCCATCGACGATCACCTTATCGCCCGGCCGCAAGCCGTCGAGGATGACCCAGCGATTGCCGTCCGCCGCGCCTAGTTTGACCGGCCGCGGAGTGGCGACATTGCCTGGCCCCAGTATCATCACGCTGCCGCCCTGCTGGGTAATCTGCACCGCGCGCTGCGGCACCGTGATCCCGTTCGGGTTGCTCCCAGTCTGGACGCGGACGCGGACGAACTGCCCCGGAAGCAGCAACCGCGCCGGATTGCGGAAAGTCGCCCGAAGCCCGACGCTGCCAGTTGTCGGATCGACTGCCTGGTCGAGGAAGCTGAGCGTGCCTGTCAGGCCGTACGGCTGCCCATTCTCCAACAGCACCGTTACCGTCGGCGACAGGTTGGGGCCCGATCCTTGGCCTGAGAGCCGCAGCTTGGTCAGTTCCTCGATCGACTGGGTGAAATTGACATAGACCGGGTCGAGCTGCTCGATCCGGGTCAGCAGCGTCCCCGCTGCCTGGCTCGCCAGCGCCCCTTCGGTCACTTCGGCCCGCCCTGCACGTCCCGCGATCGGCGCGGTGACATTAGTATAAGCGAGCGTCAGCCGCGCCTGGCGAATCTGCGCCTGGGCCGATCCAACATCGGCCCGCGCCCGCTCGAGCCGGGCCCGCGCCGCATCATACTCCTGCTTACTTATCGCATTGACCGCGACCAGCGGGGCATAGCGTCGGACTTCGCGCGCGGCGTTATCCGCTTCTGCCTCGGCGCGGCGGGCATTGGCGAGCTGGACGTCGAGCGCTGCCCTGAGCGGCCGCGAGTCGATGCGGAATAGCGCAGCCCCGCGGCCGACATCGGAGCCCTCGGCGTAAAGTCGCTGCTCGACGATCCCATCGATCCGCGCGCGCACCTCCGAAGTTTTGACGGCCGCGACCCGGCCAGGCATCTCTGTCAGCATCGCCACACTGGTCGGACCAACAGTCACAAAGGTCACCGCCGGTGGTGGCGGCGGCGGCGGCGCGCCTGCCCCTGGCGAGCATGCGGCCACGGCAAATGTAAGCGCCGCCGGGAGCGCAAATCGAGCGAGTGGACGAGTCGGGCGGGATAACGTGGCGTAACCAGCGCGCATGTTGCATCCTTGATTGTCGGAATGGCGGCATTGTCAGCGCCCGCTCGAATATGTAATGTAGCTTACACAACACGTCAATCGTGAGTGCCGGAGAGTATTCAAAATGTCGGCTTCATTGCGCTATTGTCATGACAGCAAGCGCGGGAAACGCCGCGAGGCGATCCTGGGCGCAGCGCATGCGCTGTTTGTCGAAAAAGGTTTCGAGGCGACGACACTCCACGACATCGTCGGTCGCTCGGGCGGTTCGCTGGCCACGCTGTACGACCTGTTCGACAACAAGCCCGGCCTGCTCCGCGCGCTGGTGTACGAACGCTGCGTGAGCATCGATGGCGCGCTCGATCAGGCGATCGCTACCCGCCGCCCGTACAAGGAAGCCCTGCGCGCGATCGCCGAAGAAATGCTCGACCGATTTCTTGACCCTACCTACATCGGACTATTCCGCGTGGTGGTCGCGCAATGCGCTGCCCATTCCGATCTCGCGCGCCAGATTTACGACGCCGGCCCGGCAGTCTGCCTGGCAAAAGGCGCCGAGTATTTCGAGACTCAGATTGAAGCCGGGACCATGGCCGCTAACGATCCGATTGCAGTGTCGACAATGTTTTTCCAGATGGTCTGCGGTCAGTTTCATACGCAGCTCGTGTTCAGCTTGCCGGTCGTGCTGTCGGCCAAGGAGCGAGCGCGCCATCTCAACTATGTCTTGCCCATTTTCGTTAAAGCATTTGAGCCATTTCCGCCTCGATAAGGCAAACCAATCCTATTAAGTTGCTGAAACTACGTATGATTATATGTTCCTGGCTGTGTCGTGACTGTAAATCAGCACCGAAGTGGGACCCCCGCTAAAACCGTTCTAAGGCATTGAACACACAGGATAAACGAGGACTTCGCTGGGGTCCCAGTTGAAGCCGATCGGGGCCCATCTCGTCAGGCAATTCAGTTATATAAATCAATGCAGTATGCTTGGTCCTAGGCTCAGGACTCATTGATCACAGCCAGAAGATGACGGTTGCGGCGATGCAGATGGCGGACATGAAGGTGTGGGCGCAGCGGTCGTAGCGAGTGTGGATGCGCCGCCAGTCCTTGAGTTTTCCGAACATGTTCTCGATCCGGTGGCGCTGTCGGTAGAGCGTCCGGTCGTGCGGGATCGCGATCTTGCGGTTGGACTTCGACGGGATGCAGGGGACAATCCCGCGTTCGGTCAGCGCATTGCGGAACCAGTCGGCGTCATACCCCCGGTCGCCGAGCATGACCTTGGCCGTCGGCAAGGCATCGAGCATCAGCGCCGCGCCCCCTTCGACTTCGCTCAGGACAGGCTTGTAGTCGCTCATCTGACCTTCTGAGAGCAGCATGACCAGCGGCCGCCCCTGGCCATCGCAGACGGCGTGCAGCTTGGAGTTCAGACCGCCCTTGGTCCGCCCGATACGTCGGGGAACATTCCCTTTTTTAAAAGGCTGCCAGCCGTCCGGTGTGCCTTGAGATGGGTCGCATCGATCATCAACTGGTCGGGCGTGCCACCCTTTGCCGCCAGCGCCGCGAAGATGCGGTTGAACACGCCAAGGCGGCTCCACCGGATGAAGCGGTTGTAGATCGTCTTGTGTGGCCCGTATTCCGACGGCGCATCACGCCACCGCAAACCGTTCCGGATGACGAAGATGATCCCGCTGATCACCCTGCGGTCATCAACCCGCGGCACTCCGTGTGACAACGGGAAATGCGGCTCGATCCGACGCATCTGCGCCTCCGACAACCAGATCAGATCACTCATGGCAGCGCCTCCTTCAGCGCCGCCATTGAATCAGATCAATGCCCTCCTGGGAATCCCTTTAATGGGTCCTGAGCCTAGCATTACAGTTGCGGTTTAGCTGAAACTCTGAATCAATGGGTGTCCATGGCGAGGAGACCGTGGATGAGTGGTGCATCGATCGAGACGAGGCTGGAGCTTTGGGCGTCATCACTGCGTGATGTGAAGGCGCGGATGCGCGGACTTTTCACGCAAGAGCGCGTGGCGGC
>JANPMU010000263.1:0-3143 GCA_031427095.1 Sphingomonas sp. | reverse complement strand
TCCCGCCGAGCCCTTCGTCGGCGAGGCCGAAGCGAAGGCCGATGGCGAAAGCCGAATGCTGGCGCGGGCGCTAGGCGTGGCGGGCTTTGCGTCGATGAATATCATGCTGCTGTCGGTCGGCATCTGGTCGGGCGCCGATCCTGCGACGCGACAGCTGTTCCACTGGCTTTCGGCGCTGATCGCGATTCCAGCAGCAGGCTACGCCGGACGGCCGTTCTTCATCAGCGCATGGTCAGCGGTACGCCACGGCCGCACCAACATGGACGTGCCGATCGCGATCGGCGTGATCCTGACCTGCGCGACCAGCCTGTACGAAACGATCACCGGCGGCCGCCATGCCTATTTCGACGGCGCGATGATGCTATTGTTCTTCCTGCTCGCGGGACGCCTGCTCGACAGCGTAATGCGGGCGCGGGCGCAGGACGGAGTCGCAGCCCTGCAGCGACAGACAGCGTCACGTGGGCTCATCCTGGCCAAGGACGGCAGCAGTCACTGGCGCGATGCCGACGAGATCTCGCCGGGAATGATGCTGTCGGTCGCGGTCGGCGAACATTTCGCCGCCGATGGGCTGGTCGAGCGCGGACGGTCCAGTGTCGACCGAGCCCTCGTCACCGGGGAAAGCGCACCCGACGCCGTGACTCCAGGTGATGCGGTGCTTGCCGGAACGATCAACCTAGACGCACCGCTGACCATCCGGGTCACCGCCGCCGCAGAGGCGACCGCGATTGCCGCAATCGCGCGGCTGATGGAGGCGGCAAGCGGCGCCAAGTCGCGCTATGTGCGCGTCGCCGATCGTGCTGCGCGAATCTATGCGCCTGCGGTCCACAGCTTGGCGTTGCTGAGCTTCGCCGGATGGATGATCGCCGGTGCGGGGGCGCATCAATCGATCCTGATCGCGGTCGCCGTGCTGATCATCACCTGCCCCTGCGCGCTCGGCCTCGCGGTTCCGGTATCACAAGTCGTCGCCGCTGGTTCATTGATCCGCTGCGGCGTCTTGATCAAGGACGGATCGGCGCTTGAGCGGCTGGTCGAAGCCGACGTCGCCCTGTTCGACAAGACTGGGACCTTGACGCTGGGACGTCCGGTCCCGGCGGAGCGATTCGATCTGACCGAGAAAGAGGCCAGTGTCGCCCTCGCCCTTTCCCGCGCAAGCCGACACCCGCTGTCAAGAGCACTGACGACCGCGCTCGAAGCGCAGGAGGTCGACGCTGCCGAGGTCGACGAGCTTGACGAACAGCCGGGGGTCGGCGTGTCTGCTCGCGTTTCTGGAGAACTCGCCCGGCTGGGCCGGCCGGAATGGCTGGGGCTCGGAGCCACGGCACCGGGTGGCCTGGTGACCGCTTTTGCGCTTGGCGATGGACCAGTTCACGCGCTGCGGTTCGACGATGCGCTGCGCCCCGGCGCTGCCGACGCAATCGTCCGCCTGCGCGAACTCGGCTTCGAGCCGATGCTCGTGTCGGGCGATCGCGAGGTGGCGGTGCGGGGCATCGCCGAGCGGCTCGGGATCGAATGGCGGGCCGAGATGACGCCGCATTCCAAATTCGCCTTTATCAATGCGTTGCAGACCGAGGGGCGCCACGTGCTGATGATTGGCGACGGACTGAATGACGGACCCGCGCTCAAGGCGGCCCATGTCTCTATTGCGCCCTCGTCGGCATCGGACGTCGGACAGACGGCTGCCGACCTTCTCTTCCTTGGGGACGCCTTGTCGCCGGTGCCAGTCGCGATCATCGCGGCGCGCCGGACGATGCGCATCGTTCGTCAGAATTTCGCGCTGGCCATCACCTATAACCTGGTCGCGGTGCCGCTCGCGATGAGCGGCCTCGTCACGCCACTGATCGCCGCACTGGCAATGTCGGGCTCGTCGCTGTTGGTGGTCGCCAATGCGCTGCGCCTGACGCGGTGCGCCCGTTGAACGGGCTCGCAATTCTAATCCCAATCGCCCTGTTGATGGGGCTGGCCGGGCTCGCCGCTTTCTTCTGGTCGCTCGAGAGCGGTCAATATGACGACTTGGACGGCTCGGCGATGCGCATCCTCATCGACGATGAAGAAGAAGCGAACGACAAGCCGATCACGAAATGAAACTGCAGTGCTGTTCGCCGCAGGCGACTTCACCGCCGCGCCAAATGCCTAATCCAGACCACTGCGGGTTGCCGGGTTTGGTCCCTGAATCAGCTGCCGGATAGCGGTAGTGAGGCCGTCGCTGAGCAGCGGCTTTTCGATCAGGACCGCACCCAATTCGGTCGTCCGCTGGCGCATGGCGCGGGTCGGATTGCTGGTGATGATTATCGCCGGGCAGGTCTCACCGCGCTCGCGCAGCAGGGTCAGCAGCGACAGCCCGTCGATCCCCGGGAGCCGGTAATCGAGCACCAAGCAGGCGTGCGGCGCCATCCTGGTGCGCGCCATCACAGTTTCGCCGCTTTCAAGCGCATCGACCGCGAATCCGTCAAGCTCAAGTGAGAATTGGAGGGACGCGAGGACCGCCGGATCGTCATCGACCAGCAGCAGCATTGGGGGCGGTGCCAGTGGCGCATTCATCGCGCAATTCTCCTTGTCGCCGTGGCAGCGGTTGTCGCGACGGGCTGTTGTCACTCTATGATGCCTGATGCGTTGGCGAAATTCAGGTTATCACCGTAGGTAGTTATGCGGAGGTCGCGTCGTCACCGGCTTGTCCGTATGACCGCCCGAATGGATTCCCGACCCGCCCACGGACCCTATTTTGCAGACTTGCTGGCGCGGATGGGCCCGGCAGTCACGTGCGCGCTTGCCGTCGTGGCTAGCGCCGGCGGGGTCCGGCGCGCTTGGGGCTTGCTTAGCCCCTCGAACATCGCGCCACGGTCGCCTGCGGTCGTTTTCAATTCAGTGAGCGCGGACTTTGTGCGCCGAAGTCTGCAAAGCCCAAGCGGAAGAGTCGTTCACAATTCGGCAGCCGCCCCCGATGTCCGCAATGGGTCGAAAGCGGGCATCGACCGGCCGATAAACGAAGGTCCGTTTTTCCCACCTAGAGCGGTGAGCGTTAAATCTGAACCACACCCGTCTTCCCTGAGCTTGTCGAAGGGCTGTCCTGTTCTTCGCGCCTCACGCCCAGCCTCAAGGTGAAGTGCAGCCCTTCGACAAGCTCAGGGTAGACGGATTTTGGATTG
>JANPMU010000262.1:0-2425 GCA_031427095.1 Sphingomonas sp. | reverse complement strand
TTGCCGCCATTCTTGGCTACCGCGGTGCGGACGTTGGTCGCGGTGCGGTTGCGGTTGTCGGTCAGCGCCTCGATGATCAGCGACACGCCGCCGGGGCCGAACCCTTCGTAGCGGATTTCCTCATAGGTTTCGGCGTCGGACGCGCTCGCCTTGTTGATCGAGCGTTCGATATTGTCCTTGGGCATCCCCCCGGCGCGGGCGGTGAGCACCGCAGCGCGGAGACGGGCGTTCATCGCCGGGTCGGGCAGGCCGGACTTGGCGGCGACCGTGATTTCGCGGGCCAGCTTGGAAAAAGCCGCGGCGCGCTTTTTATCCTGCGCGCCCTTGCGGTGCATGATGTTCTTGAACTTGCTGTGGCCGGCCATGGGGCGTCCTCCTCAGCCCAGCCCGAGCGCGGCGCGATAGGTTTCCATCAGCGCGTCGGCTTCCTGGCGGACATGGCTTTCGAGACGGCGCAGGCGGACGATACCGCGCATCGTCTTGGTGTCGTAGCCGGTCGACTTGGCTTCGGAATAGACATCGCGAATGTCGTCGGCCATGCCCTTTTTCTCTTCTTCGAGACGTTCGATCCGCTCGATAAACAGCCGCAGCTGATCCGCCGCGACATTGCCTTCCGACATAATATGCTCCGATTCCCTGAATGTTGCGCGGCTCTAGGCGAGCGGCGGGATAGGCTCAAGCCGGTTGAAGTGATGCGCGGGCGCGCTATTGCGGCGGGCGTGGAGCGGGACGGTAGGGAAAACGATGACGCTGACGGCACATTATGGACCGCGAGGCCGCAAGGTCCGCATTCTCGCGACGCTCGGTCCGTCGAGCGACACGCCCGAGATGATCGCAGCGCTGATGGAAGCCGGCGCCGACGCCTTTCGCATCAACATGAGTCACGGAAGCCAGGCCGATAAGGCGAAGCTGGTCGAGACGATCCGCAGGCTCGAGGTCGAATATGGCCGGCCGACGACGATCCTGTTCGACCTCCAGGGGCCCAAGTTGCGCGTCGGCGATTTCACCGGCGGGGCGGCGATGCTCGAAACCGGCGCGCATTTCACATTCGATCGCGACAGCGCGCCGGGCGACTCCAGCCGGGTCGAGCTGCCGCACCCCGAATTGTTCGGAGCGGTCGGGATCGGTGACCGATTGCTGATCGATGACGGCAAAGTGCGGCTGGCGATCAGCGCGGTCGGGCCGGGCCGGATCGAAACCAGGGTCGAGGTCGGTGGCCGGGTCTCGGACCATAAGGGGGTCAATGTCCCCGACGTGCTGGTGCCGATCCCGGCGCTGACCGAGAAGGACCGTTCGGACCTTGTTTTCGCGCTCGAACAGGGCGCGGACTGGATCGCGCTGTCGTTCGTCCAGCGGCCCGAGGATGTCGCCGAGGCGCGCGCGCTGATTGGTGACAAGGCATCGCTGCTGTCGAAAATCGAGAAGCCGGCGGCGATTGACCGGCTGAACGAGATCATCATCCTGTCCGACGCGGTGATGGTCGCGCGCGGTGACCTGGGGGTGGAACTGCCGCCTGAAGGCGTGCCGCCGCTGCAGAACCAGATCATCGCCAGCGCGCGCCAGCATGGCAAGCCGGTGGTGGTCGCGACGCAGATGCTCGAATCGATGATCGTCTCGCCGACCCCAACCCGGGCCGAAGTGAGCGACGTCGCCAATGCGGTTTATGACGGCGCCGACGTGATCATGCTGTCGGCGGAAAGCGCCGCCGGGCAATATCCGATCGAAGCGGTGGCGATGATGGACCGCATCGCCAAACGCGTCGAAAGCGACCCGGTCTATGCCGCGCGGGTCCATTTCACCAAGACCACGGTCGAGCCGACCACCGCCGATGCTTTGGCCGATTCGGCGCGGCAGATCGCGAAGACGGTCTCGGCCACCGCGATGGTCTGCTATACCAGCTCGGGTTCGACCGCGCGGCGGATCGCGCGCGAGCGCCCGTCGGTGCCGATCCTGGTGATGACCGCATCGTTGAGCGTGGCGCGGCGGCTGGGCCTGCTGTGGGGCGCTTATGCGGTGCACACCCGCGACGTGACCAATTTCGAGGAAATGGTCGCCAAGGCCAAGCGTATGGCGCTGCGCCACCGGATCGCCGCTGCGGGGGAACGGGTGGTGATCATGGCCGGGGTTCCGTTCGGGACCGCAGGGTCGACCAATGTGATCCATGTGGTGCGGGTGATCGGTGACGAGCTTGAGGATTATGCGTGACGTACAATGACGGGCTGAGCCCGGGAGGATCGCCGGTCAGGCGGCGCGGACGCGGTCTATAAAGCTGCGGATCTCGCGAGTGAGATCGGCGCCCTGGCTGTCGAGCGCATCGACCGATTCGGCAATCTCGCTCGCATTGGCCCCGGTCGAATCGGCCTGCTGAACCAGTCCGTCCATAATGTGACGCAGTCGTTCGGCTTCTTCGGCGCCGCTTTGCACC
>JANPMU010000261.1:0-7117 GCA_031427095.1 Sphingomonas sp. | reverse complement strand
GGTCAAATTGCGCGCCGTGAACTCGCCTTCGTCGGCGATGATCAGCCCGCCAGCGCGCAAATCGCCGACGTTGGTCTTGAGCGCCGCCGGGTTCATCGCCACGAGCACGTCGGGCTGGTCGCCCGCGGTATCGATCGCGGTCGAGCCGAAGTTGATCTGGAACGCCGAGACCCCGAAGGTGGTGCCTTGCGGTGCACGAATTTCGGCGGGGAAATCGGGGAAGGTCGACAGGTCGTTGCCGGCCAGCGCGGTCGACAAGGTGAATTGCCCCCCGGTCAACTGCATCCCGTCGCCCGAATCCCCGGCGAAGCGAACGACTATGGCTTCGAGCAAGGGGTGGGCGTGGGACTCTTCGTCGGTGATCAGATGGGTGGCCGAGGCCATGGGCGATGGGTCCTTGAATCGGGAGATTACCCCCTCTTACATCCCTCCTCGCGCCATTGCGAGCAAAGCCACGCATTCCGGTTTGTTTGTATTTGCTGGATTGCTTCGGCGGTCCGGTCCTCGCAATGACGAAGCAGGCAATTTCGGAGAGTTCGATGATCCTGCGCCGGCTGACCGAGAATTTGCGCGCCCAGAACTGGACCGCGATCGGGATCGAATTCCTGATTGTCGTCGGCGGCGTGTTCGTCGGCACGCAGGTGTCGAACTGGAACGCGCAGCGACTGGAGAAGCGCGAGACGCAGCGGATGCTGGCGCAATTGGGACCCAATCTGCAGACGCTGACGGACTATTATTCGAGTGCGCGGGCCTATTATGCAACGACGCGCCGCTATGCGACGACCGCGTTAGCGGGCTGGCGCGGCGATCCGGGCGTCAACGACCGCGATTTCGTCATCGCCGCATATCAGTCGAGCCAGATCACAGGCATTGGCACCAACAGCTCGACCTGGGCAACCGTGCTTGGGTCGGACCAATTGCGCCGCATCGACGACCAAGCGACCCGCAACGACTTGTCGTTTCTGATGTCGGCGGATTATTCCGTTCTCGACATCGGGGCGGTCGATACGCCCTATCGCTCAAACGTGCGGCGATTGATCCCGGTCGAAATGCAGGAGGCAATCCGCCAGCAATGCGGCGACCGGCCCCTTTCCGACAAGAAGTTGTTTACGTATTTGCCGCCAAAATGCGGCTTCCAGATAGCGCCCGGCGAAGCGGCAGCGGCCGCAGCGATCCTGCGCGCTAACCCGCAATTGATGCAGGATTTACAATGGCATATGGCCGCTCAGGCCGCGTTGCTGCAGAACATGCCGGCGTTCGAAACCACGACGAATAATCTGCGGCGGCGGATCGCGGGCATCAAGGAATGATGAGATCATGATCGACGAGCTTCCTTACCGCCGCGGGGTGGGCATCATGCTGATCAATGCGCACGGACTGGTGTGGGTCGGGCGGCGGATCGATAATAGCGACGAAGCGTGGCAGATGCCGCAGGGCGGAATCGACCCGGACGAGGATCCGTGGGCTGCGGCACAGCGCGAGCTTGAGGAGGAAACCGGGATCCCGCCGCACCTGATCGAGCGGCTCGCCGACCATCCGCAGCAGCTCCGCTATGATTTGCCGAATGAGCTTCGCGCCAAGCTGTGGAAAGGCCGCTACAAGGGACAATTGCAGGACTGGTATCTGTGCCGTTTCCTCGGCCGCGAAACCGACATCGACATCGCCACCAAACACCCGGAATTCAGTCACTGGAAATGGGCCGCGCCAAACGAAATGGTCGAGTTGATCGTTCCGTTCAAGCGCGACATGTACGCTGCGATCATCGTCGGTTTCTCAGAGTGGCTCTGACGATCCTGGTGTTGCCGTCATTGCGGGCGTAGCGATGCACAAAAGCGGCGGGTTGGCTTTCAGCACCTCCCCCAGCTAGATGCTGGGCATGGCGATGACGAACATCGAACAGGACATCGTCGAGCGCGCGGGTGCGGAACCGATGCTGGCGCAGGTCGAGGCGTGGGCGGCGGTCAACAGCGGGTCGCGCAATCTGGCCGGGCTGGCGGCGATTGCGGCGACCTTGGCCGACGCCTTTTCGGTGCTGCCGGGCAAATTGGAATTGCTCGATCCGGCTGAGGTCGAGGCGGTCGCCGCCGATGGCCGAACATTTTCGATCGAGCATGGCCGCAACCTGCACCTGACCGTGCGCCCCGACGCGCCCCTGCAGCTGCTGTTCACCGGCCACATGGACACCGTGTTCGGGATCGATCACCCGTTCCAGGCGCTCCACTGGATCGCGGACGGCGTCCTTGGCGGACCGGGAACCGCCGACATGAAGGGCGGGATCGCGGTGATGCTCGCGGCGCTCAAGGCGATCGAGGCGAACGGTGACGCGGGGCATATTGGCTATGAAGTCGTCGTCAACAGCGATGAGGAAGTCGGCTCGCCGGGGTCGGCTGCGCTGATCGCAGCCGCCGCGCGCGGCAAACGGGCAGCACTGACGTACGAGCCCGCCGCATTGCCCGATGGAACGCTCGCGGGGGCGCGACCCGGCAGCGGCAATTTCAGTTTCGTCATCACCGGCAAGTCGGCCCACGCCGGACGCAATCCCGAGGACGGACGCAACGCGCTCCTCGCCGCCGCCGATCTCGCGCTTCGCCTGGCGCGCGGCAAGGGGCCGCAACTGAGCGTCAATCCGGCGCGGATCGATGGCGGCGGGCCGAACAATGTCGTTCCCGATATGGCAGTGCTACGGGTCAATCTGCGCCCGGCGACACTCGACGACCAGGCCCGCGCCCAACGGCTGATCGACGGCGCGGTAGGCCAAATCGCGGCCGAGCATGAGGTCGCGATCCACGTCCATGGCGGCTTTGCGCGGCCGCCCAAGCCGATCAGCAACGCGGCGGAAGCCTTGTTCGGGCTGGTCCGTCAGGCCGGGGCCGACCTTGGCCAGACGATCGAGTGGAAGCCGACCGGCGGGGTGTGCGACGGCAATAATATCGCGGCGTGCGGAGTGCCGGTAGTCGACACGATGGGGGTTCGCGGAGGCAAGATCCACAGCATGGAGGAATATCTGATTACCGAAAGCCTGGTCGAGCGCGCAGCGCTGTCGGCATTGACCATCCTTCGACTTGGAGCAACCGGATGAGCCATCGCATTCGCGCCGCCCGGATGAGCGACATTGCCGGCATTTACGAGCTCGCCAAGCTCACCGGCGGCGGGTTCACCAACCTCCCCGCCCGCCGCGCAACGCTCGAGGCCAAGCTGGTCGCGTCGGAGGCCAGTTTCGCCCGCGAAGGCGAAGGGCAGCAGGCGGACCTTTATCTGTTCGTCCTCGAAAATTTCCAGACCGGAGCGATCCGCGGCACTTGCCAGATATTCGGCCAGATCGGGATCGACCATCCCTTCTACAGCTATCGCATTTCGACCCTCAGCCAGAAGAGCGCCGAGCTCGGCAAGACCTTCCGCAACCAGACCCTGAGCCTGTGCACCGACCTTGAAGGCGCGTCCGAAGTCGGCGGGCTGTTCGTTCATCCGCACGAACGCGCCGGGGGGCTGGGAATGCTCCTCGCGCGCAGCCGCTACCAGTTCATCAAGCAGCACCGTCCACGGTTCGGCGACCGCATCATCGCCGAGCTTCGCGGAGTGATCGACCAGGCCGGCAATTCGCCGTTCTGGGACGCGCTCGCCGGGCGCTTTTTCGGGATGAGCTTTCCCGAGGCCGACGATTTCAACGCAGTTCATGGAACGCAGTTCATCGCCGATTTGATGCCCAAAACCCCAATCTATGTCGCGATGCTGCCCGAAACCGCGCGCGCGGTGATGGGGCAACCCCATCCGACCGGGCGCGCGGCCTTGCGAATGCTTGAATCGGAAGGATTCAGATATGATGGCTACATCGACATTTTCGACGGCGGGCCAAGCGTCATTGCGGTGACCGACGACATTCGCAGCGTCCGCGATTCGGAATGGCTGCAGTTCGGCGGGGTCAATGACGAGGGCGGCGATACCATGCTGCTCTCGTCGGGTCGGCTGGGTCGGTTCGCGTCCTGTTATGGCAAGGCGCGCCGCGAGAGCGACCGATTGATGATCGACGCCGAGGCCGCGACCATGCTCGGTCTTGAACCCGGCGAGCATGTGCTTGCAATCGCGCGCTGACCGATGGCGCTTGAGGAAATCAACTTCGACGGGATCGTCGGGCCGAGCCATAATTATGCCGGACTGAGCCTTGGCAATCTGGCGTCTGCGCGCAACGCCGGGGATGTGTCGCGGCCACGCTCGGCGGCGCTCCAGGGCGTCGAAAAAATGCGTGCGAATTTGGCGTTGGGACTGGCGCAGGGGCTGTTCGTGCCGCAGCCGCGCCCCGCGCATCGCTGGCTGGCGGAGCTTGGAACCAGCATCGTCGAGGCCGAGCCGGTGCTTGCCGCCAACGCGCTGTCCGCTTCGGCGATGTGGGCCGCCAACGCCGCCACCGTCAGCCCCGCGCCTGATACCACCGACGGCCGCTGTCACCTGACCGTCGCCAATTTGCGGACAATGCCGCACCGCAGCCACGAATGGCCCGCGACGCTTGCCCAGTTGCGGCTGGCCTTCGCGAACCAAACGGCGTTCGCGGTCCATGCGCCGATTCCGCCCGCATTTGGCGACGAAGGCGCAGCCAATCACATGCGACTGGCCAGCGCACATGGCGCGCCGGGCTTAGAAATCTTCGTTTACGGGGTAAGCGGTGGCGCCTTCCCTGCACGCCAGCATGTCGAAGCATCGAAAGCCGTCGCCCGGCTTCACCGGCTCGACCCGCAGCGGACCTTGTTCGCACAGCAATCGGACGAGGCGATCGCCGCCGGGGCATTCCACAACGACGTTGTCGCGGTCGCCAACGGGCCGGTGCTGTTCGCCCATCAGCGCGCTTTTGCCGACCGCGACCGATTGATCGAGCAATGCGCGGCGCGCCTGCCGGGGTTCGAACTGGTCGAGGTGACCGAAGCCGAAGTGCCGCTCGCGGACGCGATCAGATCCTATCTGTTCAATGCCCAGCTCGTGACCTTGCCCGACGGTGCAATGACCCTGATCGTTCCGTCGGAGGCGCGCGAAACGGAGTCGGTGTGGCGCTGGCTCCAGCGGCACCTGGCGAGCAATGGCGCGATCCGGCGGGTCGAAGTGGTCGATGTCCGCCAGTCTATGGCCAATGGCGGCGGCCCCGCATGCCTGCGCCTGCGTGTCGTCGCCGATCCGGCCACCATCGACCGCCGCTTTCTGGTCGACGAGGCCAGGCTCGATCGGATCGCGTCGCTAATCGAGCGCAACTGGCCGACCGAAATCGACCCGCGCGGGTTGAGTGACCCGAAATTATGGGCCGAGGTCGAGGCAGCGCGCGGGGCCTTGCTCGATGCACTGGAATTGAGCGAACTGAGCTAGCAAAAAATCTGCCTATTGTCGGGTTAATTGACAATTTACCATTTTCGCAAAGGAATTTTTGGCTGAAATTCGCCAATGGCACGATGCTTGCTTAATAACTTACGATGCGCCAGCGAATCGCCAGATTGTTCACCATCAAGACGCGGTTCGAGGCGTGGCTGGTGATTTATGCGATTGCCCTCGGCGCAATCGAGCGCGGCGCGGTCTACATTGAAACCTATCCGGGCAATGGCGGATGGCTGTTATTCCTCGCTTGCCTCGGCGTGCCGATGATCGCCGGCGCCAAATTGCTCGACGCGGTTCGTCCGGTCGCGCCACAGATCGCTGCGGGCCGTTATGCCGCCCAATCGCGCAGTCTTATGGCCGTCAGTCGTAATCGACCCAGTTCGCGCCGCTCTTCGCGTTTCGGTTCAGCGTTACCGATTTCGCTTCGCAAAGATTGACCCCGCTCCACGTCGCGACGTCGCCGCCGGCCAGCGTCGCGCGAATATCGAACGCGCAATCGGGATCCGAGAAATCGATATTGACGCTGGCTCCGCGCGGTGGCCGAGCGACCAGCGCCTGCCACGGCTGGGTCCCGAAGCGGCGGATCGACAAGGACGTGATGTCGGTATCGGTGCCGTTGACCAGCTTGAATGCCCCGGCGGCGGCAGAAGCGGGAGTGGCGCCAAGCGCGAGGCTCGCCGCAGCGAGGACAAGGATCAAACGGTTCATCGCAGCAGCATAGCGCGACTCGCGCGCGGGGGATATGAATTTGACGCGCCGGGCCCTGTCGACCGACGCGCCGGGCCCGCGCCGCCGGTTCAGGCGGCGTTGGCCGAAACGACGGGGGGCCGGGTGCGGTAAAACGAGCTCATCGGCCCGTGGCGAAACGATTCGCTCAACGGCATCGCGGTTGCACAAAAACCGCATTCGGCAAGCACGCGACCGATGTGCCAATGGGTTCGCCCACAGCCCGGGCAGTGATTGACTTCATGTTCCCGATAGACCGCATGATAGCCACGGGCGGCGGGATCGAAAGCGCTTCGCTGGGTGTCGATCGACGTCAGCATGATCATTCCTTCCAAGTTCTTGGAGAGCATAACGAGCGACGAGTCGTTGGGTTTCATCGGTCAACAGCATTGCGACCCCGCTGTCACCTGTGCGCCACACCCCTGTCCCATGGCGGGACGATCCGACGGCCTGTGGATATTAACCCTCGTTTAAGGACTGGGGGCCATTCTTGTTTTTCCGGATGAACCCGGGGAAGGGAGTCGCGGCGATGGAATCGAACCAGCGTTTTTATCATCGCCGGGCTGTCGAAGAGCGCATGGCCGCCCAGCGCGCGATGACCGAGCAGGCCCGCGCGTGGCACGCCAAGCTGGCGCACGAATTCGCGCAGCGCGCCGCCGACAGCCTGGGAGTCGCGATCAGCGCCTGAGCTTGCCGTCGGTTGTCAGGAAATTGGCGCGCTCGCCCTCAGTCGTTCCGCGCGCGCCAATTTTCCAAGCATCGGTAAAAAAAATCGCCAGAAATCGCGGGGCAATCGTCGCGCGACCGGCGTCGCGGTGCGCGGGCCTGGTCCACCCGCGCCGTGGTCAAGCATCGAGTCCCTCGTAAATCGATTCGACGCAATAGCAGGGGCGTCTCTCCTTGCGGGCTCGGAGGCCGATGGGCATAGGCGCGCCTATGCGCTTACATATTCCCCTGCTCGCGTTATCCTTCGTCGCTACACCCGCACTCGCCGACCACACCGGCCCTAGCGGGGTTGGAGGTGGGGGCGGTATCAACG
>JANPMU010000260.1:0-10751 GCA_031427095.1 Sphingomonas sp. | reverse complement strand
CGACATGGTCGCGGCCAGCACTATCTCGCCCACCGGCGCGCGCGCCAGTGGCCGCAACGGCATCGGCATGCTGTCGTTCGGCGCCACTTCGAGTGGGGCGTTCGACTCCCTCGCCGCCAACTGGGGAATCTGCGAAGACATTGCGCACGACAATGGCCAGACGGTCGATCGCGCCAACTGGCGGCTGGTCGCGCCGATGCATATTGCGGAGTCTCGCGAACAGGCGCGCGCCGAGGTCAAGTACGGAATCGACGGTTGGGCCGACTATCTGCGCAATGTCGCCGCGCTGCCAATCGTTCCCGGCGGCGGCGACGTCATCGACGCGCTGCTCGATTCGAGCATGGCGGTGATCGGCACGCCCGACGATGCGGTCGCGCAGATCGAGCGGCTGAAGGCGCAGTCGGGTGGGTTCGGCACGCTGGTGCTGTTCGCGCACAATTGGGCCGACTGGCCCCAGACCAAGCGTTCTTACGAAATGTTCGCGCGTTACGTCATGCCGAAGGTCGATGAGCTGCCCGACAATCGCGCCATTTCAGAAGACGAGTGCCGCACTGCGCGTCCCGAGCTCGCCGGACAGATCGGCGCCGCAATCCAGGCCCGCATCCAGCGCCACATCGATGAGAAGGGCGATCGCAACATCGCGCCGGAGCTGATCGCCTCCTTGCCGGAAAAAAACTGACGACCGGTCGGCGGATAAGGTTGGCGATGAAGTCCGTGCCCAGGAGAAAGCAGCAATGACGTCGGCGGACGATCCGGCCCCTCACGGGGATGATTGGCTGGATGAGGCGACTGCGGTCGCCAACGTGCCGACGCTTGCCTGCATGCTTGTCCAACTCACGGGCGATCTCAACTGGATCCGGGGCCGATTCGTTCCCACCCGGACGCGCGGGCTCGAAGACAATGACGATGGCGGGCTCCCCCCCGGCGTCCAGGCAGAGATCCGAGAAGCCGCCGCCAGGGAACTTCGAAAGTGGTTCCGCGGCGCTGAACCGGTCCTGCCGTCTCCGCCGGGCGAACTATTGCGCGAAATGATGAGCGTTACCCTCGGCGAGGACATCGCTCCCGACTATATTCCGATGATCCGCCATGAGCTCGGGATAGCGGATGAGCAGACGAACGATGGTGCGCCCACTTGCTCCGCTCCGCCGGACTTTACCGCGCTGATCATCGGTGCCGGCATCTCGGGCCTGTGCGCCGCGATAAAGCTCGCCGAGGCCGGAATTCCTTATGTGATCGTCGAACGCAGCGGAGAGCTTGGCGGGGTCTGGTTCGAGAACCGATATCCCGGCGCCGCGTGCGATGTCCCGAGTCACCTCTATTCCTTCTCCTTCGCTCCTTACCGCTGGTCGCGCTTTTTTGCCGGCAGTCGCGAGATTCACGATTATCTCGCCGAGGTCGCGGATCGGTTCGACATCCGGTCTCGCATCCGGTTCGGCCTTGAAGTGGTCGAAGCGCGGTGGGATGAAAAGGACCAGTCGTGGGAAGCCGATGTTCGCCGGACGGATGGCTCGACCGAAACCCTGCGCGCGAGCATGATCATCAGCGGGGTCGGCGCGTTCAATAAACCGCGCATGCCCGATGTCCCCGGGATCGCGGATTTCAAAGGGGTCAGCGTCCACACCGCACGCTATCCCGATGCCGGGCTTGATTTGCAGGACAAGGCGGTTGTGCTGGTCGGCAACGGCGCCAGCGCGATGCAGGTTGCACCGGCGATCGCGGACCAGGTCGCTTCGCTCACCGTGATCCAGCGCACTCCTCAATGGGTCGCGCCATTTCCGAAGTTCGGCCAGTCGATCCCGGCGCCGTTGCAACGCCTGCTTGATACTGTACCGCTCTACCGCCGCTGGTACCGGCTGCGGCTCAGCTGGGCGTTCAACGACAAGCTCTACGACGCCTTGACCCGCGACCCCCAATGGGAAGGCGATGGCAAGTCCATCAACAAGATCAACGACGGTCATCGCCGCGGGCTGACGGCCTACATGCAGGCGGAGCTTGGCGAGGCCCAGCACCTCTTGCCAAAGGTGCTCCCCAGTTACCCGCCCTTCGGGAAGCGCATGCTGCTCGACAATGGCTGGTTCCGCACGCTCGCGCGCCCGAATGTGACGCACGTCACCGCCAGCGTGGTACGCGCGACGAAGACCGGCGTGGTCACCGACGACGGCGTCGAGCATCCCGCCGACGTGGTCATTTGGGCGACCGGGTTCGACGTCGTCAATCTCCTCGCCCCGATGCGCGTGCGCGGCGTGGGTGGACTCGAACTGCACGCCGAATGGGACGGGGACGACGCGCGTGCCTACCTTGGGACAGTTGTTCCCGGCTTCCCGAATTTCTTCTGCCTCTACGGTCCCAACACTCAATTTGGCCACGGCGGCAGCCTCATCTCGGTGCTCGAACGCCAGATGCATTACGTGATGTCGCTGCTCCGCCAGATGTTCGCGCGCGAGGTCAGGACGGTCGAAGTGCGGCGCGACGTCTACGAAGCCTATAACCAGGCGGTCGACGACGCCCACGCTCGCCTCGTCTGGTCCGCGCCGGGCGTCGATGGCTATTATCGCAACAGCAAGGGCCGCATCGTCGTCAACAATCCGTTCCGGATCCTCGAAGTCTGGCAGCGCACCGAAACCGCCGATCTCGACGACTATCGCCTTGCGCAGAGGGACGGGAACGCCCCCGCCCCGCTCGAAAGCCCGGCGGCATGAGCGATTACGTCCTCATCGAGCAGCGCTCGACGACCCTTGTCATTACCCTCAACCGCCCCGAACGGCGCAACGCGGTCGACCGCGCCATGTCCGAAGCCGTCGCGGCGGCGCTCGACGCGCTGGATTCGCGCAGCGACCTGCGCGTTGGCGTGATCACCGGCGCGGGCGGGAGCTTCTGCTCGGGCATGGACTTGAAGGCCTTCGTTGCGGGTAACCGCCCGGAGATCGAGGGACGCGGGTTCGGGGGCCTGACCGAGGCGCCGCCGGCCAAGCCGCTCATTGCCGCAGTCGAAGGCTATGCGCTGGCCGGGGGATGCGAGATGGCTCTGGCGTGCGACCTGATCGTCGCCGCCGACGACGCCAGTTTCGGCCTGCCCGAAGTGACGCGCGGCCTGGTCGCGGGATCGGGCGGGCTCACCCGCCTGCTGCGCCGTATCCCGCCGTCGCTAGCGATGGAATATGTGCTCACCGGCAAACGAATGCACGCCGTCGAAGCCTATCGTCTCGGTCTCGTCAATCGTCTTACGACGTCCGGCGGCGCGCTCGCCGGCGCGCTCGCGCTGGCCGACGAGATTGCCGCAAACGCTCCGCTGGCGACGGTCGCGAGCAAGCGCATCATGATCGAATCCGCCGACTGGACGGCGGCCGAGCAATGGGACCGGCAGCGCCCTTTAGTCGACGAAATCCTCGCAACGCGCGATGCCCATGAAGGCGCGCTCGCCTTTGCCGAGAAACGCAAGCCGCAATGGAGGGGCGAGTGACCATGCCGAACGATGAGTCCGCGGGCGCTGGTGGAATCGCGGTGATCGGCGGCGGCACGATGGGTGTCGGCATTGCCTATGTTGCGGCGATGGCGGGCCGACAGGTCGCCGTGGTCGAACCCGACGCGCGGCGCGGCGAGGCGCTGCACCGTACGATCGAGGATGCGGTCGGCTCGGCCATTCGGCGCAACAAGCTGACGGAAGCCGAGGGCCGCGCGCTGATCGGGCGCATCACTTGCCTGACGCAGATCGAGGATCTGCCTGACCAGCTCGAGCTGATCGTCGAGTCAATTCCCGAGCGGCTTGAGCTGAAGCTTGACGTGCTGGCCCGCGCCGACGCTCGCCGACCGCAGTTCCTCGCCACGAACACGAGCGCGCTTTCGATCGATCGTCTCTCCCGGGCGGTGTCCGATCCGACCCGCTTCCTCGGGATGCACTTCTTCAACCCGGTGTGGTCGATCAAGCTCGTCGAGCTGGTCCGCGGCGAGGCGACCTCCGAAGCGACCCTCGATCATGCCCGATCGTTCGTTGACCAACTCGGCAAGCAGTCGCTGACGGTGCGCGACGTCCCCGGCTTCGCCACCAGCCGGCTCGACCTGATCGCCTCGCTGGAAGCGATGCGCATGCTCGAAAGCGGCGTTGCCAGCGCCGAGGATATCGATCGCGCCGCAGTGCTTGCTTACCATCATCCGGTCGGCCCGCTGCGGCTGAGCGACATCGTCGGGCTCGACGTCCGGCTCGATATCGCGCGCACGCTCGAGGCGGCGCACGGCGAACGTTTCACACCGCCCAAGATTCTCATCGACATGGTCGCTCAGGGCAAGCTTGGCGCGAAATCCGGGCACGGCTTCTTCGCCTGGCCCGACTGAGAATAACCAAAGGAAATCCGAATGTCTGGCCAGATCCTGTTTCACTCTTCGCTGGTGGATACCGCGGACCATCACGCCGATCTGCGCGCCTCCGTCGGCAAGCTGGTTGGCCGCTACGGGCGCCGCTATTTCCAGGACGTGGTCGCCAACGGAACCCAGCCGGACGAGCTGTGGGCCGAACTCGGCACGGCCGGCTTTCTCGGCGTCCACATTCCCGAGGCCTATGGCGGCAGCGGCGGCGGGCTGGCCGAACTCAACATCGTCATCGAGGAGTGCGCCGCGCAGGGCTGCCCGATGCTGTCGCTGGTGATCGCGTCGATCTGCGCGCCGATCATCGCGTCGTTCGGATCGACCGAGCTCAAGGACAAATGGCTCCCCGGGATCGCCACGGGCAAGCTCAAGATGGCCTTTGCGATCACCGAGCCCGACGCGGGATCGAACACCCACAAGGTTTCGACCACGGCGACGAAGGTCGATGGCGGATGGTCGATCAATGGCGCGAAATACTGGACGTCCGGAATCGATGAATCCGATGCCGTCATGGTCGTCGCCAAGGATAGCGAACTCTCGGTCGACAATGGCCGTTCGGCGCTTTCGCTGTTCGTCATGCCGGCCGACGCGCCGGGGATCAGCTACACTCGCATCGACGCCGCAGTGAAGACGCCGGAGCGGCAGTTCTCGGTCTTCTTCGACGAAGTCGCTTTGCCCGAAGAGGCGCTGGTCGGGGAACGCGGCGCCGGGCTTCGCCAATTGTTCGTCGGTCTTAATCCTGAGCGTGTTTCGGCCGCCGCGATCAACAACGGCATTTCCCGCTTCGCGATCACGCAGGCCGCGAGCTACGCCAACGAACGCTCGGTGTGGAAGACGCCGATCGGCGCGCACCAGGGCGTCGCCCACCCGCTGGCCGAAGCCTATATCGGAGTCCAGTCCGCGCGCCTGCTCGCCGCGCGCGCCGCCCAGCTTTACGACCAGGGCGACGATGCCGCCGAGGCCGCCAACATGGCCAAGTTCCTCGCCGCCGAGACCTCGCTCAAGGCGCTCGACCAGGCGATCCAGGTTCATGGCGGCAATGGCCTCAGCCACGAATATGGCCTCGCCGACCTGTGGTTTATCGCCCGCCTCCACAAGACCGCGCCGGTCAGCCGCGAGATGATCCTGAATTACATCTCCCAACACGGCCTCGGGCTTCCCAAGAGTTATTGATGGACGGGCTGCAACCCGCAAGCGAACTCCAGGCGCGTGACCCGACCTTGCTCGCGGTGATGCGCGGATATGCCGCCCGAACCCCGGATGCGCCTTGTCTGACATTCGGCGACGAGACGTCGAGCTTCGCCGAACTCGACACCCGCAGCGATCGGCTGGCCGGCCTGCTCGAACAGAGCGGGGTCGGTCCCGGCGACCGCGTCGCGATCCTGTCGCACAATGCGCCGGTGTTCTACGAGCTGTTCTTCGCCTGTGCGAAGATCGCCGCGATCATGATGCCCTTGAACTGGCGGTTGTCGGCGCGCGAGATCGCCTCGATCCTCGCCGACGGCGAGCCGCAGCTGATCCTCGCGTCGGCCGAGCTCGAACATCTCCTTCCCGCCGACCCCGCGCCGACAATTCGTCTCGGGCAAGAGTTCGAGGATCGACTGTCGGCAACGAGCCCCGGCGACCTGCGGCCCGACCCGGACCCCGCCAGCGCGGGAGTTCTGCTGTACACGTCGGGTACGACCGGCCAGCCGAAGGGCGTTGTCCTGAGCCACCGCGCTTTGTCCTTTTCGGCCCGGATCGCGCCCCACGCCTGGGATTTCGATTCCGCCAGCGTCAATCTCGTCGGCATGCCGCTGTTTCACATCGGCGGGATCGGCTACGGCATGATGGCGCTGACCCAGGGCGGGCAGACCGTCCTGCTGCGCGAGGCCGAGCCCGCACTGATCCTGGCGGCGATCAACCGTCACCGCGTCACCCACGCCTTCTTCGTCCCGACCGTGATCCAGCGCCTCGTCGAGGCAGTCGAACAAGGCGCGCCGTCGCCGCGCAGCCTCAAGCTGATCGTCTATGGCGCCGCCCCGATCGGGGAAGCCCTGCTCCGCCGCGCCATCGCCGCCTTTGGCTGTGGTTTCAGCCACGCCTACGGGATGACCGAGAGCGCCGGGACGATCGTTTCCCTCCATGCCCGCGATCACGACCCCGATGGTCCGCAAGCGGCGCGCCTGCGATCGTGCGGCCGCCCGTTTCCGTGGGTGGAGATCGAACTGGTCGAACCCTCGACCGGTCGACGCGTGGGTGATGGCGAGATTGGCGAAATCCTCATTCGCTCGCCGATGATCATGACCGGCTATTGGCGCAAAAAGGCCGAGACAGAAGCCGTCCTGACGTCGGACGGCTGGTTCCACAGCGGCGACGCTGCGGTCCGCGACGCCGATGGTTTCCTCTATATCCGCGACCGCTACAAGGACATGATCGTCTCGGGCGGCGAGAATATTTATCCGGCGGAAATCGAGCATGTCCTTCAGGCGCATCCGTCGATCGCGGAAGTCGTCGTGATCGGAATTCCTCACGCGCAATGGGGAGAAACTCCCCGGGCGTGCGTCGTCGTCCGTCCCGGCGAGACGCCGGATGAAGCGGCGCTCATTGCCTTTGCGCGCGACCAGCTGGCGCGCTACAAATGTCCCACCTCGGTCCGCTTCATGGACAGCTTCCCGCGCAACGCCTCGGGCAAGATATTGAAGCATGAATTGCGCGCGCTGGTGGCGCAGGAACAGGATGCGCAGTCATGATTGGCGAACTTCCCCCTTCCGCAGTCCTGCTGCGCGGCTTCGCCATCGACTTCCTCACCTCGCACGATGCCGCTGAGGTCGAGCGGATCATGGATCCGGCCTATTGCCTGTCAATCGGCGGCTTCCTGCTCGACGGCCGCGATGATGCCTATCTGCCTGCAACCGCGGCGCAGCTCGCCCAGTTCCCCGGCCTGTGCGTGACCGTTCACGATGCGGTGATCGGCGACAATCATGTCGCGATGCGCTTTACCGAGCATGGCGCGTCCATTCGCGACGGCGGCCATGTCGCGGCGTGGGGCGGCGTGACGCTGTTCCGGATTGAAAACGGCCGGCTTGCGCAAGGCTGGGCCGAAGAAGATTATTTCGCGCGCAAACGCCAGCTGCGCTCGGGCCGCTGCGACCCGATCCGCGCCCCGGCCGCTGCGCCGTGGGATCAGCCGTGTGAGCCGCCCAACGCGCAGACCGAGCAAGCGGCGCGCGCCTGGCTCGCCCGTCCCGACGCGTTATTCGACGTCGAGGTCGAGTCGGTGCTGGTCGACGACCCGGCGTTCGCGGAACTGATCGAGCCCGACGAAGTGCGGTTGAATGCCTTCTTCTCGGCCGGGTCGCGCGTCGCCTTTCATCTCGATTTGAGCGGCCGCTATCGCGGTGGGTTCGAGGATGTCGACCGCGCCAGGATCGGCAGCCCGGCGATCCTTCGGCTGGCGGGTCTGGTCGATGTTCGCGACGGTCGTGTCGCGCGCGCGCAGATTTCGGGCGACCGGCTCGGACTGCAGCGCAGCCTGCTTGGGCGGGGCTGAAGGGGAGCGACGTGGCGAAAATCATCATCACCTGCGCGGTTACCGGGGGGGCGCATACTCCGACCATGTCGGATGCGCTGCCGATCACCCCGCAACAGATCGCCGACGATGCGATCGCGGCGGCAAAGGCGGGCGCCGCCATTCTCCATCTGCACGCGCGAAACCCCGAGGACGGTCGCCCGACCGGGGATCCCGATGTCTACGCGCAATTTCTGGGCGTGATCCGGCAGAGGACCGATGCGGTCATCAACATCACTACCGGCGGATCGGCAACCATGCCGATGGCCGACCGGCTTGCCGCGGCGACCCGTTTCAAGCCGGAGATGTGCTCGCTCAACATGGGCTCGATCAACTTCGCCTTCTTCCCGGCGGCCCGGCGGATCAAGCAATGGAAATATGACTGGGAAGAGGCCTATGTCGTCGGTTCGGACGACTTCATTTTTCGCAACACCTTCCGCGATATCGCCCACATTCTCGAAACGCTCGGCGCAGCGGGAACGCGGTTCGAACATGAATGCTATGACGTCGGCCACCTCTACAACCTCGCCCACTTCGTCGATCGCGGACTGATCAAGGCGCCTTTCTTCCTCCAGTTTATTTTCGGCATTCTCGGCGGGATCGGTCCAGACCTCGAGAATTTGATGTTCATGAAAACCACCGCCGACCGTCTGTTCGGTCGCGATGCGTTTCAATGGTCGGTGCTCGCCGCCGGCCGCCACCAGATGCCGTTCGTCACCCAGGCCGCTCTGATGGGCGGGCACGTGCGGGTCGGGCTCGAGGACAGCCTGTTCATCGAGCGGGGCGTACTTGCGACGTCCAATGCGCAGCAGGTCGAAAAGATCGTGCGCATCCTTCGCGAAATGGGTCATGAGCCCGCCAGCCCGGCCGAAGCGCGCAGCGCGCTGGGCCTCAAGGGCGCCGACCGGATGGAGTATTAGCCGTGGCACGACGTATCGTAGACTTGTCGATCTTCCTCGAGAATGACGTCATTTCCGATCCGCCCGGCTATCGCCCGCGCATCGAGTATATCGACCACACCGCTTCGCTGCCCGAGCTGCTCGACTTCTTTCCGGGACTGACCGCGAAGGATCTGCCCGATGGTGAAGCCTGGGCGATCGAGCGGGTTGAACTCATTACCCACAACGGCACCCATCTCGACGCGCCCTATCATTTCGCCTCGACGATGGATGGCGGACGCCGCGCGATCACCATCGACGAGGTGCCGCTCGATTGGTGCTTTCAACCTGGGGTCAAGCTCGACTTCACCCATTTTCCCGACGGCTATGTCGCCACCGCTGCCGACGTCGAGGCCGAGCTCGCGCGGATCGGCCATCAGCTCTCGCCGCTGGAAATCGTCGTGGTCAATACCGCCGCCGGGCGGCGCTACGGCGCGGATGATTATGTCTCGGCTGGCTGTGGAATGGGCTATGAAGCGACCCGCTATTTGCTCGACCGGGGAGTCCGCCTGACCGGCACCGACGGCTGGAGCTGGGACGCCCCGTTCGTCCACACCCGCAGCCAGTATGAGGCGACGGGCGACCCCTCGCTGATCTGGGAAGGACACAAGGCCGGACGCGATATCGGCTACTGCCATCTCGAAAAGCTGCACAACCTCGAGGCCTTGCCCGCCAGCGGCTACACCATCGCCTGCTTCCCCATGAAAATCCGCGCCGCATCAGCCGGATGGACGCGCGCCGTCGCGATCTTCGACTGAGCGGGATCAGCGGCGCGCCACGCACCACAACGGAATGACGTGACTGTCATGCCGCCGATACCCCGATCCGATGGGACCCTGCAGAGGCGCCCCTTCAATTCATGCGAGCAAATTGCTCCTCAACTCAGCTGCTTCGTCAACAAAGGTGTTGAGGCAGGCGCCGCAACCGTGCAAGATGAATGATCACGCGTTCACTTAGCGAGGCCAAATTGAGTCAATCCAATGTCACCCCTTCCATGGCTGCGAGTGGAATCGGCCGGCGACGCTCAGCCGCCCGCGCGGATTCGAGTGTGCTGTATCGCGCGAAACGGCAGGAAATCGCCGAAGCGGCGATTCGCGTCTTCAACCGAATGGGCTTCCAGCGAGCCAGTATAACGGCGGTCGCCGAAGAGATGGGCGTAGATAGAGCCTCGTTGTATTACTACATAGCTTCGAAGGAGGCTCTTTTCGACGAGGTTGTGAGGACAGTTGTCGAAAGAAACTTGGATTTAGTAAAGCACATACAAAATAGTGAATTAAGTCCGCGTAACAAAATGCGAGATCTTATAATAGCGTTGATGGCCTCTTATGGACAGCATTATCCACTATTCTATATTTATATCAGAGAGAACCTTAGCTACGTTAGCGATGCGCGGTCCGAGTGGTCCACGACTATGCGAGAGTTGAACAGGCAAACCACCGAGGCCGCTATTGCTATCATTGAGCAGGGATACGCAGATAAAAGCTTCCGCAACATCGGATCGCCACGGGTCGTCGCTTATGGAATTTTCGGTCTCGTCGGTTGGACTCACCGCTGGTTCAACCCCGATGCTTCCGACGTGAGCGCCGAGGAAATCGGCAAAATTTACGCAGAGATGGTGTTGGCGGGGATTGAACCCGCTTACTGAAAAAGCAATGAGTTTCGCTGGGCGGGGCCGCTTTCGGCGAGCTCGGCAGCGCGCGGGGGTCGACCACCGCCATGCACGAAGTCAGCGCCGCCGCCTTTGCGCGCAACGACGCGAGCGCCTTGACGCTGCTGGCGATTGCCATGCGGCGGTGAAGTCGCGCACAGGACAGGCATGACCATCGGCATCATTGGCGCGGGCGCGATCGGCGGCTGGGTTGCGGGCAAGCTCGCCGTGGCGGGCGAACAGGTTTCGCTTCTCG
>JANPMU010000259.1:0-9257 GCA_031427095.1 Sphingomonas sp. | reverse complement strand
TGGGCTGAATTCGTCGATCCGCTCGACGCGATCGCGACGCGCTTTCGGCCCGAGAACCGGCGACGGGGTGAGCAGTGGGGGGCGGCTGGCCGCTTCAGCGCCGCCGAACGCCACGCGCTGGGCGTGCTGGCGCTGACCGACGACATCGACCGCACCGCGCTGCGGAAACGCTATTCCGATCTCGTCCGCCGCTACCACCCCGACCGCAACGGCGGCGACCGCAGCTTCGAAGCGCGGCTTGGCCAGGTGATCGACGCCTATCAATTGCTCAAGAGCGCGCACGCCTTCGCCTAATTCGACAGGGCAAAGTCGACGCGCACGCTGACGGTGCTCGGATTGACGCCGGGGTTGAACGGCGGAGGCGCTGCCGTCTCCGCGACCGGCGGCGGCGGCGGATACGCCATCGCGTCCTGCGCCATCATCATCGGCTCGCCGCCGGCCTGCCCGCCATCGCGGATCGCGAGCACGCGGGCGACCTTGAGACCGGCTGCGGCGGCATAAGCGTCGGCGCGCAGCCGCGCCGCCTTATAGGCCGCAGCATAGGCCGACATGCTGGCTTTCTCGGCGTCGGACACGCGCAGGCTCGGCCCCGACAGCAAATTAGCGCCCGCCTCGGTCGCCGCGACGATCCCTTCGCTCGCCCTGGCTAGATTCCTGAGGCGGACCGAGACGCTGTTGCTGGCCTGGAATCGGCCGCGATCCTTGCCATATTCGACCCGGTTGAGGCTCAAATTCTGGGTTTGCAAATCGTCGGGCTTGATCCCGAAGCGGGTCAGTGCCGCGGTTACTTTCGCCATTTTCTCATTGTTGAGGCGACTTGCCTCGCCCGCCGAGGCGGCTAGCGTGTTGACGCCGAGCGAAAAGCGCGCCTCGTCGGGCCGCGTTTCCGACCGGCCGGGTGCGCTGACCGTCAGCAACGTCTCGTCACGATCGACCCCGCGCGGGTCGGGCGCGGCGGGCTGGCAGGCGGCGAGCGCGGCGAGGGGGACCAAGGCAACGATACGCATCGCACATTCTCCGACAAGGAACATCGATGTTACAATATCACATAAACGAGTCAATCACTCGCTTTCGGCGAGCGCGGCGAGCTGGTCGGCGACCGCCCTCCATCCTTGTTCGAAGCCCATCTTGCGATGCTCTTCCATCGCCTCGGCGGTCCAGTGCCGGGCCGATGCGCGATAGCGGGTGCCGTCGCCATCGGCTTCGATCTCGAAACTGCCGACCATGAACGGCTTTTGCGGTTCCCAGCCCGCCGAAAAGGCGTCGGTGAAGACGAAGCGGCGCTCGGGCTCGAACTCGAGCAGCACGCCGCCGACGCTTTCCTCGCCCTGGCAGTCCGCCTCGCCATCGGGCCCGCGCATGATCAGGTGAAAGGCGCCACCGGCTCGCCAATCCAATTTGCCGATCGTGGTCGTCCAGGGCTTGGGGCACCACCACTCGCTGATGTTCTGGGTCATCACCTGCCACACCTTGGCGGGCGGTGCGCAGATATGGCGCCCGACCGACAGTTCGTGCGTCACATCGCTCATGCCGGCACCGCTTCGGCGGCGGCATTGAGCGCGGCAATGTCGATTTTCGTCATCTGCATCATCGCGCCGAAAACCCGCTGGGCGGTTTCGCCGTTGGTCTGGTTCATCAACTCAAGCAAGCGGCGTGGGACGATCTGCCACGACAGGCCAAATTTGTCCTTGCACCAGCCGCATTGGCTCTCGCTGCCGCCGCCATCGACGATCGCATTCCAATAGCGGTCGGTCTCGGCCTGGTCCTCGGTATAGACCTGGAACGACACTGCCTCGTCAAACGTGAAATCGGGTCCGCCGTTGAGGCCGGTGAAGCGCAAGCCGAGGACGGTGAACTCGACCGTCAGTATGTCTCCCACCTTGCCGCCCGGATAATCGCCCGGCGAACGGTGGACCTTGTTGACGCGGCTGTCGGGGAAAATTGCCGCATAAAAGTTCGCGGCCTCCTCGGCATTTTTGTTGAACCACAGGCAGGGGGCAATCTTGGTGGCCAAGTCCTCTCTCCGTGTTTGCCGACTTCTCGCAATGGCGGCTTAGCTCTTCGCCGTATCGAGGATCGGCGTGAATCCGCCGTAGATCATGCGCTGGCCGTCGAATGGCATGTTGTCCTTGTCGGGTTTCATCCGCTCATCTTCCATGATCTTGGGCCACGCGGTGTCGCGGACCTCCTTCGACGGCCATTCGACGAACGAAAATACGACCGTCTCGTCGTCCCTGGCCTTCACCGCGCCCTTGTAATCGGTGACCTTGCCGTCGGGAACGTCGTCGCCCCACGCCTCGACCACGCGGGTCGCGCCATAATCCTTGAATACACCGGCCGTCTTGGCCGCCATCGTGCGATAGGCCTCCTTGTTGCCGGTCGGCACCGGGACGAGATAGCCGTCGGCATAGCCGCTGGTCCCGGCGCTCGCTTCATCGATGATCGAATCAAACCCACCGAAGATCATCCGCTGACCGTCAAACGGCATGGTCGCGCCCATCGCCTTCATCCTGGGATCGCTCATCATCTTTGCGTTCGCGGCGTTGCGGGTCGCCCTGTCGGGATATTCAAACCACGAAAAGACCACCGATTCATCGTCCTTGGCCTTCACCGCTCCCTTGAAGTCGGTGATCTTTCCATCGGGAACATCGTCCCCCCAGGTTTCGACCATGCGCGTTGCGCCAAATTCCTTGAACAATGGCGCCGCGTCGGTGGCGTGCCTGCGATAGGCGTCCTTGTTCGCGGTCGGGACGGCGGCGACAAACCCTTCGATATAGGCCATGCTTGCTCTCCTCTGATGCGGGTTCAGGCGTCGTGGGTTTCTAACGCGGCGGGGCCCTGCTCGGCGGCGGCGGGGTCCATCCACATCAAGTCCCAGACATGGCCGTCGGGATCGGCGACGCTGCGGCCATACATTCAGCCATAATCCTGCTTCGGGGCAGGATCGATGACAGCGCCGACCTTCTGCGCGTCGGCGCCGCCGTGTCGTCACTGAACCTGGGTTCGTTGGTCGCGCCGATCGCTTCGTAGAACGCGATCGACTTGGCCAGGTCGGTGACCGGCAGGTTGACGAAAATCATCTGGGTCATGCGCCTTTTTCTCTCTCAAACGCTCGATTCGCATTGCCTTTTACCGCCACTCATCATATTTCTCAACCGTGCAGTTAGAAAAGATAACTAATGTAAGGCCACGCGACCCGAAAAGGCGCTATGACGACGCTTGCGGGACCGCGCACGCGCTTGAGCTGATCGGCGATCGCTGGACTTTGCTGGTGCTGCGCGAGCTGATGCTCGGGCCGCGGCGCTTCTCCGAATTGCGCGCCGACCTGCCCGGCCTCAGCGCCAATGTCCTCGCCCGGCGGCTCGCCGAGCTCGAGGAACGCGGTCTCGCCATCCGCCGCCGCTTGCCCCCGCCGGCCTCGGTGCAGGTCTATCAAGCGACCGAATGGGGGTTGGAGGCGGAACCAATCGTCCAGGCTTTGGGCCGCTGGGCGGCGCGCTCACCACGCCACGACCCGACGCTGCCGTTAAGCGCGGTGTCGATCCTGCTGTCGTTCCGCACGATGATCTCCGAAAAGCGCGCCAGGGGCTTCGATGCGCGCATCGGCTTGCGCTTCGGTGCCGAAACCTATCTCGCACGCGTTCGCAAAGGCCGGATCAAGATCACGCGCGGCGATCTCGACGCCGCCGATGCGGTCATCGCCACCGCCCCGACCGCGCTCGCGGCGGTGGTCTATGGCGGCGCGCCGGTCGATACCCTGGCCATCGCAGGCGACCTCGCGCTGGCAACGCGTTTCCTCACTTTGTTCGTGCTTCCGTCGAAGGTCGGGATTGCGGACCATTGAGACCGGCCCGCCACTAGCTTAAGGCGGCACCATGACCGATATCCCCAACGTCCAGCCCGAAAGCCGTTCCGACACCGCGCTCGATGCACCCGACCGGATGGTCAGGGTGCGCGATTTGTTCGGGATCGACAGCGATATGGAATTGCCCGCGTTCAGCGAAGCCGATGAACGCGTTCCCGACCTTGACCCGGCCTATGTGTTCGATCCCGACACCACGCTGGCGATCTGCGCCGGCTTCGGCCGTAACCGCCGGGTGATGATCCAGGGCTATCACGGCACCGGCAAGTCGACCCATATCGAACAGGTCGCGGCGCGATTGAACTGGCCGACGGTGCGGATCAACCTCGACGCGCACATCAGCCGGATCGACCTTGTCGGGCGCGACGCGATCGTCCTCAAGGACGGCCAGCAGGTCACCGAATTTCGTGAAGGCCTGCTGCCATGGGCGCTCCAGCACCCGGTCGCTCTGGTGTTCGACGAATATGATGCGGGGCGCCCCGACGTGATGTTCGTCATCCAGCGCGTGCTCGAGGTCGAGGGCAAACTGACCCTGCTCGACCAGAATCGGGTGATCCGCCCCAACCCCTGGTTCCGGCTGTTCGCGACGACCAACACCATCGGGCTTGGCGATACCACCGGCCTCTATCACGGCACGCAAGCGATCAATCAGGGCCAGATGGACCGCTGGAACATCGTCGCGACCCTGAATTACCTTCCCGCCGCGACCGAGGCGCAGATCGTGCTCGCCAAGTCGGGCGAATATGACACCCCCGGCGGCAAGGAGCAGGTCGTCAAGATGATCAAGGTCGCCGACCTGTCGCGCCAGGGCTTCATCAACGGCGACATCTCGACCGTGATGAGCCCGCGGACGGTGATCAGCTGGGCCCAGAACGCGCTCATTTTCGGCGACGTCGGCTTTGCCTTCCGCTTGTCGTTCCTCAACAAATGCGACGAGGCCGAACGCCCGCTGATCGCCGAATATTACCAGCGTGTGTTCGCTACCGATCTGCCCGAAAGCATCGTCGGGCGGGCATGACCGGGGGGTGAGCCGAACCGACCCCCTCGACGCTTTTCGCCGGGTCCTCGCCGGCGCCGCCCGCGCGATTGCGCGCGATGCCGATGTCGAGGTGGCCTTTTCAAGCGAGGCGGGTCCGGCCTCGGGCAAGACCGCGCGCGTGCCCTCGCCGGGGCCGGGCTTCGCTCCGCGGCTGGTGGCCGAGGCGCGTGGGAGCGCCGACGCGCTGGCGCTGCGGCTGCGCTATCATGATGCGGGCTTCCACGCCGCTTACGCTCCCGCCGAGGCCGAAGCCGCCGCTGTGTTCGATGCGCTCGAGACCGCCCGGGTCGAAGCGCTTGGCGCGCGAGCCATGTCCGGGGTGCGCGCCAACCTCGCCGAACTGACCGAGGCGCGGGTGCGCAGCGATTCGATCGGGCGCGCGCGGTCGATCGAGGAGGTGCCGCTGGCGACGGCGCTCGGGCTGATCGCTCGGCAGCGTCTGACCGGTGCCGAAGCCCCGTCCGCAGCGCGCGCAGGCCTCGACCTGGTCAGTCAATGGATCGAGGACAAGGGCGGTGCCGATCTCGACGCGCTCGCCTTGACCATCGACGACCAGGCTGCGTTCGCTCAAATCGCGCGGCGGTTGCTCGAAGACCTTGACCTGGCCAAGGCCGAGGACCGCGCCGAGGAGCAGCCGGACGCGGGCGGCGACGATGAGCAAAACGAGGATTCCGGGTCCGAAGACAGCGACGACGGCGACGACGGCGCCGCCGGCGGTGGTGAAATGGAACTGCGCGGCGAGCAGGATTCGGACGAATCCGAGGATGAGCAATCGTCGAGCGACGAGGAGTTCGACGGCGATGAAGGCGCCCCCGGCGACGACGGCAGCGAAAGCCTGTTTCCACGCCAGTCGCGGCGCAACTGGACCGACGAGCCGACCACCGATTATCACCCTTTCTCGACCCGCCACGATGAGGTCATCGAGGCCCAGGGCTTATGCGACGAGGAAGAGCTGACCCGCCTGCGCGCTTACCTCGACCAGCAGATGGCGCCGCTCCAGGGGGTCGTCACGCGACTCGCCAATCGACTCCAGCGGCGGTTGATGGCGCAGCAAGCGCGAAGCTGGGAATTCGACCAGGAGGAAGGCTTGCTCGACGCCGCCCGTCTCGCCCGGGTCGTCGCCAGCCCGGCGCACAGCCTGAGCTACAAGATCGAGCGCGAGACCGAGTTTCGCGACACCGTGGTCAGCCTGCTGATCGACAATAGCGGCTCGATGCGCGGCCGCCCGATATCGATCGCCGCAATCTGCGCCGATATCCTCGCGCGGACGCTCGAACGCTGCGGGGTCGCGACCGAAATCCTCGGCTTCACCACACGGGCGTGGAAGGGCGGGCAGAGCCGCGAGGCGTGGCTCGCCGAAGGCCGTCCGTCGCATCCCGGCCGCCTCAACGACCTTCGCCACATCGTCTACAAGCGCGCCGACGAACCCTATCGCCGCGCGCGCCGCAACCTCGGGCTGATGATGCGCGAGGGGCTGTTGAAGGAGAATATCGACGGCGAGGCGCTATTATGGGCGCACAACCGGCTGATCGGGAGGCCCGAGGAGCGGCGCATCCTGATGGTCATTTCGGACGGCGCGCCGGTCGATGATTCGACCGCATCGGCCAATGGCGGGACCTATCTCGAAAAGCATTTGCGTCAGGTGATCGGGTGGATCGAAACGCGCTCCAGCGTCGAGCTCAGCGCGATCGGCATCGGCCATGACGTCACGCGTTATTATGCGCGCGCGCTGACCATCATGGACGCCGAACAATTGGGCGGAGCGATGACCGAGCAGCTCGCCGACCTGTTCGATATCCACGGATGATTAAGGGGCGCAAGTTGGGCCCGGCGTGGTTGCCCACGCCGGGCCCCCCTCGTTACGCGACGCGAGGGATGCTTCGCTGCCGTTTCCGGCGACGCGACGGGCTACAGGGGGAATGAGCCCGTCGATGTGGTCGTATGGGTGATCCGGCCTCAATCCTTGCTGAACGCATAGTGCAGCCATTGTTCAGGAAATTGCGCCTTTTCAGCTTGTTGTTGCTTGCTGCTTTGATCCTCGCCTTTGCCTGCTGGCTCGGTTCATTGCCCAATCGCATCGCCGCCCCGCCGCGCGATGGGCGCGTGAACTTTCAGCGCATAGAGCTGGACCCGGCCGGTTTCGCTCCGCTGCGGCTGGCCGGGGCGTGGCGCTTGACCGCCAATGATCCGCGTTTCGGGGGAGTGTCCGCACTGGCGGTCGACCAAGCGGGGCTGATCGCGCTGACCGATTCGGGCGTAGTGATCCGCTTCGCCCGCCCGACCGGCGCATATGGGGTGGCGCGGATCGCGGATCTGCCGTCGGGTGCCGGCGACCCCGGTTTCAAGCGCAACCGCGACAGCGAGGCTTTGGTCCGCGACCCCTTGGCACGCGGCTGGTGGGTTGCGTTCGAAAATCGCCATCAATTGTGGCTCTACGATCCAGGATTCAACCGCGCGCTTGAACGGATCGACCTCGGACAGGATCGCTGGCCCGCCAATGCCGGGGTCGAAGCGATGGTCAGCGACGGGCGCGGACTGATGCTGTTCGCCGAGCGCGCGGCGGAGGTCATCCGCCTCGACCGAACCCGCGCGCGCCGCTCGCCGCTGGCCCATCCCTCCGGACGAATTTCCGATGCGACACGGCTGCCGGACGGGCGCGTATTGCTGCTCGCCGCAGAAACCACCCCGTTCGGATTTAGCAATGCGCTGGTGAGCCTCGAGCCGGGCGACGGCGCCGGCCGATCAATCGCGCTTGGCCTTGGCCCGCTCGACAATGCCGAAGCGCTTGCCGCCGAGCCGATCCCCGGCGGAACGCGGCTGTGGCTGATGACCGACGATAATTTCCGCTGGCCGATGCGCACGCTGCTGGTCGCGCTGGATCTCTTGGAAAAGCCCGCCGGTGCGGGCATCACCCCAACAATCAAGCGGTAGCTTCGTTGGCCTTCTTGGCGATCTCGCGCTTCAGTCGGCGCGCACGCAGGCTGAGCTTGTCGTCTTTGGTCTTGGCCAGCCAATTGTCGAGCCCGCCGACATGCTCGACCGAACGAATCCCGTTGGTCGACACGCGCAGCTTCACGCCACGGGAAAGCGAATCGGACAGCAAGGTGACATTCTGCAGATTGGGCAGGAAAGTCCGCTTGGTCTTGTTGTTGGCGTGGGAAACATTGTTACCCACCTGACGGCCTTTGCCGGTCAGCTCGCAAACGCGCGACATGTGTCATACCTTGGCTGGACAGGCGCATGCGCCCGGAAAGCGGGCCCGATACCGGCTGCGCCCGTTCGCGTCAACCACAAGTGCCGACGCAACCCCTGCGCCGCAGGGGCGTTGATCGCCTATACCCTTCATTCGGAGACGTCGGATGCGCGCGATTTTCATCATCCTGATCCTGGCCGTGGTCGCATTGATCGCGGCGGTCCAGACCGGCCTGATCGACGTGTCGCAGACTCGCGGAGCGCGCGCACCGACCGTCTCGGCCGACCAGAATGGGGTCACTGCGACCGGTGGCCAGACCCCGGCGTTCGATGTTGAAACCGGCTCGGTCGCGGTCGGCAGCCGCAATGCCACTGTCGCGGTTCCGACGGTGCGGATTGAACCCGGCTCACGCAGCGTCAACCTGCCCGTGATCGAAGTCCGCCGCCCCGGTGCATCCCAGCGGCCTGCCGCTGCCGCGCCCGCCGCGCCGACGACCAACGCGACCAACTGACGCCTTCGCCAATGACAGTGCGGAGCGGTTGGGCTAGCCCGGCGCGGCGATGAGCTTTCCACTGCCGCCCCCGATGCGTCGTGCGCTCGATCTTGCCGCAGAGGCGGCGGCGGCTGGCGAAGTGCCGGTCGGCGCGGTGGTCACGCGCGGGGACGAGATCATCGCCGAGGCGCGCAATGCGATGCGCGGCTCGATTGACCCCACCGCCCATGCCGAAATCGTCGCGCTGCGTCATGCCGCGACTCATCTCGGCACCGCGCGGCTCGACGATTGCACCTTGTGGGTCACGCTTGAGCCATGTCCGATGTGCGCCGGGGCGATCGCGCTCGCCCGGATCGCCGCGCTGCGCTTCGCCGCCGAGGATCCCAAGGGCGGAGGGGTGGTCCACGGCGCGCGGATCTTTAACCAATCGACCTGCCATCACCGGCCCGACGTCATGGGCGGGATCGGCGAGGCCGAAGCGGCGGCGCAGTTACGCAAATTCTTCGCGCTGCTGCGGTCTTAGCCGGATTATAAAGTCTGTTGTGCGCAAGACCGCACCAGGCCCGCCGAGTCTTTTGTGGGTAAGTCCGCACCGGCCCGGGGCCCCCCCCCCCCCCCCCCCACGCGAATTTGGGCAGGGGGGGGGGGGGGGGGGGGGGGGCCGGGGGGG
>JANPMU010000258.1:0-10109 GCA_031427095.1 Sphingomonas sp. | reverse complement strand
CTGCAGGCTGGTGATGCCTTCCGACGTCCCGGCGACTTTGAAGTCCATGTCGCCAAGATGATCCTCGTCGCCGAGGATGTCGCTCAGCACCGCGAAATCCTTGCCATCGAGGATCAGGCCCATGGCGATTCCCGCGACCGGGCGCTTCAGCGGAACACCGGCGTCCATCATCGCGAGGCTTGCCCCGCACACCGTGGCCATCGACGACGAGCCATTGCTCTCGGTGATGTCCGACAGAACGCGGATCGTGTACGGAAATTCCTCCATCGTCGGCAGCATCGGGTGCAGCGCACGCCATGCCAATTTGCCGTGGCCAGTCTCGCGACGGCTCGGCGCGCCGAAGCGGCCGACTTCCCCGACCGAATAAGGCGGGAAGTTATAGTGAAGCATGAAGCGCGAGAAACTGAGGCCCTCGAGCCCGTCGATCATCTGCTCGGACTCTTTGGTGCCCAGCGTCGTGGTGACGATCGCCTGGGTCTCGCCGCGGGTGAATAATGCCGAACCGTGGGTGCGCGGAAGGAAACCGACCATCGCCTCGATCGGGCGGACGGTCTTGGTGTCGCGGCCGTCGATCCGGCGGCCTTCCTTGAGGATCGCGGTGCGAACGATTTCGCCTTCGAGCTTCTTGCCGAGCTTGGTCGCCTTCAACGCGGTGCCTGGATCGGCATCGGCATAAGCATCCTTGAGCGGGGTTTTGGCAGCGGCGATCGCGGCCACACGCTCGGCCTTGCCGACCAGCTTGTAGGCGCTTTCGAGGCCGGTTCCGGCGAGTTCGCGAAGCTTGCCGAGAATGCTGTGGCTGTCGGTGTCCTCGGGAAGCTCCCAGGGCTCCTTGGCGGCCTGCTCGGCGAGCTTGATGATGCCTTCGACGACCTTCTTGCTGGCGGCATGGGCGAACATGACGGCGCCGAGCATGACCTCTTCCGAAAGCTCCTTGGCCTCGGATTCGACCATCATCACGGCATTGTGAGTGCCGGCGACGACGAGGTCGAGATCGCCCTCCTTGACCTGGTCATTGGTCGGGTTGAGGATATATTCGCCATCGATCATCCCGACGCGCGCAGCGCCGATCGGGCCCATGAACGGAACGCCGGAGATGGTCAGCGCAGCCGACGCGGCGATCATCGCCAATATGTCGGGCTCGTTCTCGCCGTCGTAGGAGAGGACTTGGGCGATGACGAGGACTTCATTGTAGAAGCCTTCGGGGAACAGCGGGCGAATCGGGCGATCGATCAGGCGGCTGGTCAGCGTTTCCTTTTCGGTCGCGCCGCGCTCGCGCTTGAAGAAGCCGCCCGGGATGCGCCCGGCGGCCGAGAATTTTTCCTGATAATGGACGGTCAGCGGGAAGAAATCCTGCCCCGACTTGACCGATTTGGCGGCGGTAACCGCGCACAGGACAACAGTTTCGCCCAGGGTCGCGAGAACCGCGCCATTGGCCTGGCGGGCGACGCGCCCGGTTTCGAGCTTGAGGATCTTGTCGCCGAGCTTCACTTCAACAGTTTTAATATCAAACATGTGCGTTCCTTTTCCCGGCGGCCATATGCGGCCGGGGGCATCTTCGCGGGAAAGCCGGCCCGCGACCGGTCGGGGCATTTGGAAAAGCCCCATGGACGTCCCGCCGAATTGCGGGATGGCCAGGATGCGAAAACGGCCCCGCGTGGGGCCGCCTTGCAGATTATTTACGAAGGCCGAGCTTCGCGATAATATCGGTGTAGCGCTTATGATCTTCACGCTTGAGAAAATCGAGCAGCGAGCGACGCTTGTTGACCATCATCAGCAATCCGCGGCGCGAATGATTATCCTTCGCGTGCATCTTGAAGTGGTCGGTCAGCGTGTTGATCCGGTCGGTAATGATCGCGACCTGGACTTCGGGGGATCCGGTGTCGCCTTCGGTGCGGCCATGTTCCGAAATCAGTTCCTGCTTGCGTTCTGCAGTGATCGACATCGTCTTACTCCTTGTTCTTACAGGTTGAACCCGCGCACGACCCGAAGATCGCCGGCCGAAACTTCCACCAGAGCGACCGGACGATGATCGTCTGTCGCGAGGTAAAGTCCCGGCGCCGCGGGGAAATCCGCCAGCCGCTGTCCATGACGGAGCAGCCTTGCCTGGTCGGGATCGACGGGGAGGGCCGGGATGTCGTCCAGCCCTGCTGTGAGCGGTAAAACCGCCCCGTCAAGCGTGCGCGCCTTAGCCGCATGGTCGAGAAAGTCCAGTGAAATCGCGTGGTCGAGCCCGAACGGACCGGCGCGGGTGCGGCGCAGCATGGCGACATGGCCGACGGTGCCACACGCCAGCGCGATGTCGCGGGCGAGGCTGCGGATATAAGTGCCTTTGGAGACGGTGGCGGAGAGGGTGATTGCATTGAGTTCGTCCGCGCGAACCCCTCCCACGTCGTTCCCGCGAAAGCGCAGCGAAAGCGCATGCACCGTCACCGACCGCGCCTTCATCTCGACGATTTCGCCCGCCCGGGCCAGGTCGTAAGCGCGCTTGCCGTCGACCTTGAGCGCGGAGAAAGCGGGAGGAATTTGCTCGATCGGGCCGGTGAAATGCGGCAGCACGGCCTCTACCTCGGCCAGCGTCGGGCGGACATCGCCGGTCGCGACCACCTCGCCTTCGAGGTCGAGCGTGTCGGTCTGTGTCCCGAACGCGATGGTGAAGTCATAAGCCTTGGTCGCGTCGAGCATATGGCCGGCAAGCTTGGTCGCCTCGCCGATCGCAATCGGCAAGACTCCCGAGGCGAGCGGGTCAAGCGTCCCGCCATGGCCGACGCGGGTCCTGGGCTCGCCCGCCTCGCGCAGCGCGCGCTTGACCGCCGAGACGCACGGGGTCGAACCGATCCCTATGGGCTTGTCGAGGATGATCCAGCCGTTGATCATTCAGCCGCGCGCAATCGCCATTGGCCAGCGTTCGTCGCCGCATAATAGAAATAGAGCTTGGCCATCAGACCGGCCACTCATCCTTAAGGATCGCGAACAATACGGTGTCGCGGACGTGGCCGGTCCAGGTGATGCGGTCGGCGCGCATCACGCCCTCGCGGACCGCGCCGAGTTTCGCCATCGCGGCCTGGCTGCGCAGGTTGCGCTTGTCGACGCGGAACTCGACCCGGCGGAAACCGCTATCGAAAGCGCGCTCGAGCATCATCGCCTTGGCGCGGGCGTTGAAGCCACTGCCGCAGTGCGATGGGCGATAAAAAGTGCTGCCGATTTCGAGCGTCTGGCGGCTCGCGTCGAGGTTGAGGTAGCAGCTCATCCCGACGAACGCCTCGCCGTCATAGAGCGCAAACCGGATCCAGCCCGCGCGCGCGCGCAGCGCATCAAAGCTCGCGTCGAACCGATCGGGGGCGAAGCTGACCGGAAAGATTTGCCAGATGTCCGGATCTTCGGCGCAGGCGGAGCGAAGCTCTTCGCGGTGCGCTTGCGTCAAGGGCTCGGCGCGGCAGCCGTCGCCGGTCATCGGCGCGGCGAGGTCGATCATGCCTTGCCGATGTCCTGCGCAACTTTGGGCGCGCGGAGCAATTTGTCGATCTTGCCGCCTTCGTCAAAGCTTTCGTCGGCGCGGAATTTCAATTTGGCGACGAAGCGGGTGGTGACCCGCCGGGCGACCTGGGTCTGAAGGTACGCGGTGTGGGTGCGCAACGCCTTGATCACCGTCTCCTCGTCGCCGCCGAGCAACGGCTTCACGAAGACGAGCGCGTGGCGCAGGTCGGGCGACATGCGCACTTCGGTGACGCTGACGAGGTGGCTGGCAAGCGTTTCGTCATGCACTTCGCCGCGCATCAGCACTTCGCTCAATGCGTGGCGCACCTGCTCACCAACGCGAAGCAAGCGGACCGAACGGCCTTCGGGAGTTTCGACTTTGCGCATTGCGGGCCCTCACCCTTCCGCCGCAAGGGCGGCTCCGTCCCTCTCCTGCAGGCAGGAGAGGGAAAGCATTACAGCGTCCGTTCGCGTTCCTCGACTTCGAAGGTCTCGAGGAAGTCGCCGGCCTTCAGATCGGTGAAGTTCTGGGTGAAGGTCACGCCGCATTCGAGGCCCGCCTTGACCTCGGCTACATCGTCCTTGAACCGCCGCAGCGAGGCGATTTCGCCGGTGTAGGTGATGACATCCTCGCGGGTGATGCGCGCCTTGAGCGATTTGCGGATGATGCCTTCGGTGACCAGCAGGCCGGCGGCCTTGCCATGCTTGCCCGCCGAGAAGACTTCGCGGACTTCGGCGCGGCCGACGACGGTCTCGATGATTTCCGGCCCGAGCTCGCCCGCCATCGCCTGCTTCACCCAGTCGGTGAGGTGGTAGATGACGTCGTAATAGCGCAGCTCGACCTTGTGCCGGGTGGCAATCTCGCGCGCCTTGGCGTTGGGCCGGACGTTGAAGCCGATGATCGGCGCATTGGATGCCCCGGCCAGCGTGACGTCGCTTTCGGTGATCGCGCCAACCCCCGAATGGAGCACGCGGACCTTGATCTCGTCGGTCGAGATGCGGTTGACGGCGTTGACGATCGCTTCGGCCGAACCCTGGACGTCGGCCTTGATCAGGATCGGGAATTCGATCGTGGTCGACGACTTGCTGTCGAACAGATTTTCGAGATTGACCGGTGCCGAAGTGGTTCGTTTCTTGTCGAGCAGGCCCTGGCGGTACGACGCGACTTCGCGGGCGCGGGCGTCATTCTCGACCACGGTGAACGGGTCGCCCGCCGAAGGAACCATGGCGAGGCCGAGGACTTCGACCGGGAAGGACGGCGGGGCCTCCTTCACCGGGTTGCCCTTGTCATCGACCATCGCGCGGACTTTGCCGCTGGCGGCACCGGCGACGAACACGTCGCCGACGCGCAGCGTGCCGCGCTGGACCAGCACGGTGGCGAGTGGGCCGCGGCCCTTGTCGAGCCTGGCCTCGATCACGGTCGCTTCGGCGGCGCGGTCGGGGTTGGCCTTGAGTTCAAGAAGTTCAGCCTGGTTGGCGATCGCTTCGAGCAATTTGTCGAGATTGGTCTGCTTGAGCGCCGAAACCTCGACGTCCTGGACCTCGCCGCCCATCGCCTCGACGATAATCTCGTGCTGGAGGAGTTCCTCGCGGACCTTCTGCGGATTGGCGCCGGGCTTGTCGATCTTGTTGATCGCGACGATCATCGGCACGCCGGCCGCCTTGGTGTGGTTGATCGCCTCGATAGTTTGCGGCTTCAGGCCATCGTCGGCGGCGACGACGAGGATCACGATGTCGGTGACATTGGCGCCGCGCTGACGCATTTCGGTGAAGGCTTCATGACCCGGGGTGTCGAGGAAGGTAACCTTTGCGCCATCGGCCAGCGACACCTGATAGGCGCCGATATGCTGGGTAATTCCGCCCGATTCCCCGGCGACGACGTCGGCACCGCGGATCGCGTCGAGCAATGAAGTCTTGCCGTGATCGACATGGCCCATGATCGTGACCACCGGCGGGCGCGTCTGAAGCGTCGCGGGGGCATCGGATTCATCGCCAATGCCGATTTCGACGTCGGATTCACTGACACGCTTGATGGTGTGGCCGAACTCGGTGACCAATAATTCGGCGGTGTCCTGGTCAATCGTCTGGGTCAGGGTCACCGCGCTGCCCATCTTGAACAGCGACTTGACCAGGTCGGAGCCGCGCTCGGCCATGCGGTTGGCGAGTTCCTGGATGGTGATCGCTTCGGGAACGACGACGTCGCGGACCTGCTTGGCCGACGGACCCGCCTGCGCGTGGGCGCGCTTTTCCTTTTCGCGGCTGCGTTTGAGGGCGGCGAGACTGCGGGCGCGATTGTCGTCATCGCCCGACAAAGCGCGGGTGACGGTCAGCTTGCCCGAATGGCGGCGGTCGTCATGGCCGCGGCTGGGGCGACCCGGCTCGGGGCGCTTGGGCGCAACCGGGCTGGGCGGGCGGTGGGTGAATCGTTTCTCTTCGGTGCGGCCGGCGCTGGCTGGAGCGGCGGCGATGTCTTCGGCAATTTCGACCTGCTGGGGTTCGGCTTCCGGCTCGGCGGCGGGAGCCTCGGTCGGCTCATCCTCGGTGCGACGATTCTCCTCGGCGCGGCGCTTTTCACCTTAAGACGCAGTGCGCGCGGCATGATCGTCGCGGCGGCGTGCCTCCTCAAGCGAGTTCATGCGGGATTCGTCGGCCTCGCGGAGCAATTTCTCCTGAAGCTCGCGGCGCGACATGATGTCATCGACCGGCGCGCGGCGCGGCGCGGCGGGGGCCGGGCGAGCCGGGGCAGGAGCGGGTTTCGCGGTTACCTGAGCGGGGGCTGGAGCGAGCGCGTCCGCAATCGGCGCGGGCTTGGCCGCCTCTTCGCCCGGGCGACCGAGAATGCGGCGCTTCTTGACCTCGACCACGACGGTGTTCGAGCGACCGTGGCTGAAGCTCTGCTTGACCTTACCGGTCTCGACCGTGCGCTTGATCCCCAGCGGAGGCCGGGTGCCAAGTTTCGGCTTGTCGGTCGAATCGCTCATTATATTCCTTCGTCGTGTTCTTCAGCCGAGCTTGAGACCGCGGCGGCGTCGCCGCCGTCTAGCCCAGCAGGCAAGTCAATGAAAGCGCGCCACCGGGTGATCGCGTGCAGAACACGCGTCGCGGCAGCGGAGTCGGTCAACGCGATATGTACCACATTTTCGCGGCCCAACGCCATCGACAAGATGGGGCGCGTCGCCGGGAAAACCAGACCGCGCGGATCACCGCCGCCGACGCGCCACGCGGCATCGAGCCGCTTGCGCCCGTCGAGCCCGCCGTCCTCGGCGTGGATCAGCAGTTTGACCCGACCGGCGCGGCACGCGGTCTCGACCTTGTCGGCGCCGCTGAGCAAGGTTCCTCCGCGCGCCTCGAGGCCGAGGCGATCGAGTGCGGACTGGCGAAGCGCGGTTTCGATCCTGTCGCCCAGGTCGGTTGCGACGATCAGGTCGCCGGTCTTGAACGCACGGCTCAGCGCGGCCTTCAACTTGCCCTTGGCGTTGGCGGCATCCAACGCGGTGCGGTTGACGCCGATCCACGCGCCGCGCCCGGGAGCACGCGCGCGGACGTCGGGCGCGACCTGACCATCGGGGCCAAGCGCGAGGCGGATCAGGCTGTCGCGGGTCCCGGCTGTGCGGGTGAGCACACAGGTCCGCACTGGCGATTTTTCATCGCCAGCCGCGCCTGCGTCTCGAACGGACTCTTTTACAGTGCCGCGCGTGTCATTCTGGGGATTCCGCAACAGCGCCCTCCCCGGCCTTTGGCTCCTCATCGGCGAACCAATGCGCGCGGGCGGCCATGATGATCTCGTTGCCCTGCTCTTCATTGAGCGAATAGTCGGCAAGCACTCCGCCCTTGTCTTCAGGGCGGTTGGTTTCGACCCGGCGACGCGGTTCGACGCGCTTCTTCTGGATGAGCTCGTCGGTGGCGAGGTCGGCGAGATCGTCGAGGGTGCGGATGCCGGCCTTGCCGAGCGTGACAAGCATCGCCTCGTTGAGGTGCGGCAATTCGGCCAGCGCATCATCGACACCCAATTTGCGACGCTCTTCGCGAGCGGCGACTTCGCGGCGCTCAAGGGCCTCGGTGGCGCGGTTCTGCAACTCGCCGGCGAGATCCTCGTCGAGGCCCTCGATCGAGCTGATTTCCTCGGGCTGGACGTAAGCCACTTCTTCCAAAGCGGTGAAGCCCTCGGCGACAAGCAACTGAGCAAGCGTCTCATCGACGTCGAGCTCGGTCTGAAACATCTCGCTACGCTCGACGAATTCGCGCTGGCGCTTTTCGGACGCGTCGGCCTCGGTCAGAATGTCGATCTGGCTGTTGGTCAACTGGCTGGCGAGGCGGACGTTCTGCCCGCGACGACCAATCGCGAGGCTCAACTGGTCGTCGGGGACGACGACTTCGATGCGGTTCTCCTCCTCGTCGATGATGACGCGACTGACCGTTGCCGGCTGGAGCCCGTTGACGACGAAGGTCGCGAGATCCTCGCTCCACGGGATGATGTCGATTTTCTCGCCCTGCAGTTCCTGGACCACCGCCTGAACCCGGCTGCCCTTCATGCCGACACACGCGCCGACCGGGTCGAACGAGCTGTCATGGCTGATCACGCCAATTTTCGCGCGCGATCCCGGATCCCGGGCCGCCGCCTTGATCTCGATGATCCCGTCATAGATTTCGGGGACTTCCTGGGCGAATAATTTCTTCATGAAATCGGGGTGGGCGCGCGACAGGAAGATCTGCGGGCCGCGGGTTTCGCGGGCGACGCGCAAAATCAGACTACGCACGCGGTCACCGACGCGGACCATCTCGCGCGGGATCTGCTGGTCGCGGCGGATAACGCCCTCGGCGCGGCCAAGATCGACCACGACATGGCCGAACTCGACCCGCTTGACGACGCCGGTGATGACTTCGCTGACGCGGTCCTTGAACTCCTCATACTGGCGCTCGCGCTCGGCGTCGCGGACCTTCTGGAAAATGACCTGCTTGGCGGCCTGGGCGGCGATCCGGCCGAACTCGATCGGGGGCAGCGGATCGACGATGAAGTCGCCAACCGCAGCATCGGCTGTCAGCTTTTGAGCGCCCTTCAGGTCGACCTGCTTGAAATAATCTTCCACCTCCTCGACCACTTCGACCACGCGCCACAAGCGAAGGTCGCCCGAAACCGGGTCGAGCTTGGCGCGAATGTCATTCTCGGCGCCGTAGCGCGAGCGGGCGGCGCGCTGGATGGCGTCCTCCATCGCTTCGATGACGATCGCCCGGTCGATCAGTTTCTCGCGCGCGACCGCATCGGCGATCGCGAGCAGTTCGGCCTTGTTGGCGGAAACAGCGCCAGGAGCGCTCGGGGCTGAGGTGGCCATGGGGACTAACCTTCCGTCTTGATTGTGTCGGCGCCGTCGGTGCTGATCGGCGCGGTGGATTTGATGAGGGCGTCGGTCAGCAACAGCTTGGCCGAGGCGATGGCGGTGTAGGGCACGTCACGAATCCCTTTGGGAGTGGCGAGGTGGATGGTGTCGCCGTCGATCCCCTCGATGGTCCCGGACAGATGCTTGGCGCCGTCGAGCGGGGTGGCGAGCTTCAAGCGCGCTTCATGCCCGGTCCAGTCGGCATAGTCCGAGCGGCGGGTGAGCGGGCGGTCGATCCCGGGGGAGCTGACTTCGAGCCGGTAGGCACCGTCGATCGGGTCGCGGCCGTCGGCTTCCATCGCGTCGAGCAGTTCGGACAGGCGGCGCGAAATCTCCGAACAATCGCCAAGGTCGAGCTGGCGGGTGTCGGGTCGCTCGGCCATGATCTGCAGCGTCGGGTCGGAGGTCCCGCCGGTCATCGCCACTCGAACGAGCGCGAAGCCGAGGGCTTTGACCTCGGGTTCGATCAGCGCGTTGAGTGCAGCAAGGTCGGTCAATTGCGTCCTTCGTGAATGCCATGTCTCCCCGGTGCCGGCCCCGGTGGGAACCCGCCTCGACTTTGTCCGAAGATCAAGTGGAGAACGCGCGATATAGGCTTCGCCCCCGATAGGCGCAAGAGACTCTCGTCAGCCGCGCAACGCCCGATTTTCGGCGCGGATCCGGATCGCCAGGACGATGCCGTTGAGGATGGTGAACAGCAAAGCGACTTCGAGCAATCCGAACACCAGGGGCAGCACCGCGATCTCGCCGATGACGACGAGGTAATTGGGATGATCGACAAAGCGGTAGGGACCGCGCGCGACGAGCTGCTCGCCGGGGACGATGATAATGCGGGTGGTCCAGCGTTCGCCCAGGGTGCGCAGGGTCCAGATGCGCAGCAACTGGAGGAGGCCGAAGAGGATCAGGGCGGGATAGTGCACCGGCTTCCACGGAGCGATAGTCCAGAGGGTCGCAAGCCATGCGGCGTGGAGCGTGACGATCAACGGATAATGATTCGCGCCGACTTCGAAAGCGCCATTTTTCAGGAGCTTGGCCGTATTATGCCGAGCGAAAGGGAGTTCGGCGAGGCGTTGCAGCGTGACAAACCCGAGGATCGCGATGGCGGGCCAGATCATCGGACCAGCGACACAGCCGACAGGGTGAAGCCGGGGCCCAATGCGGTCATCAAGGTGCGATGCGGAAGACCGCGCGCGACGAGCGCTTCGAGCACGAAAAACACCGTCGGCGCGCTCATATTGCCATGTTCGCGGAGCATCT
>JANPMU010000257.1:0-1722 GCA_031427095.1 Sphingomonas sp. | reverse complement strand
CCCTGGCCGAGGTCCTTGATCTCGAACCGCTCGGCCTCCTCGACATAGGGCACGTCCTGGATCGCGACGGTCAGCACCACCACGCGTTCGTGGAGCACCTTGTTGTGCTTGATGTTGTGGAGCAGCGCGGAGGGGACGCCCGATGCGGTCGAGGCCATGAAGATCGCGGTACCCGAAACCCGCGCCGCGCTGTTGTGCGCGCTTTTGGTGAACACCTCGATCGGGATGGACCCTTCGGCCATGTGCTGGCGCATCAGCGAGCGCCCGCGCGACCAGGTCGTCAGCAAGGTGAAGATCGCCAAGCCGATCACCAGCGGCACCCACCCGCCATCGGGAATCTTGGTGAGATTTGCGCTAAGGTAGGCGGCGTCGAGCGCAAAGAACATCGCCAGCAGCGGCACCGCGTAGATCGGCTTCCACTTCCACAGCTGGAACAGCACCACCGCGAGCAGGAAGTTGTCGATCAGCATCGCGCCCGTGACCGCGACGCCATAAGCCGCGGTCAGGTTCGACGAACGCTGGAACACCACCACCAACAGGATCACCGCGATCATCAGCGCCCAGTTGATCACCGGAATGTAGATCTGCCCCGCCGCGGTTTCGCTGGTGTGCTTGATCGTCATGCGCGGAATGAAGCCGAGCTGGATCGCCTGCTTGGTGACCGAAAACGCGCCGGTGATCACCGCCTGCGAGGCGATCACCGCGGCGAGGCTGGCGATGATCAGCAGCGGCCACTGGAACCATTCGGGGGCGAGAAAATAGAACGGGCTTTCGAGCGCCGCCGGATCGCGCATCAGCAACGATGCCTGGCCAAGGTAGTTCAGGACGAGTGCCGGCAAGACGAACGCCAGCCACGAAACCCGGATCGGTTTGCGCCCGAAATGGCCCATGTCGGCATAGAGCGCCTCGGCGCCGGTTACCGCCAGCACCGCGGCCCCCATCGCGAGGAAGCCGCGAAACGGATCGGCGATAAACATCGTTGCCGCATAGTGCGGGCTGAGCGCCCCGAGCACTTCGGGCATGGCGATGATGCTGGCGATTCCCAGCGCCGAAATCACCGCGAAATAAACCAGCATGATCGGTCCGAAGAACGTCGCGACCCGCGCGGTTCCGCGGCTCTGGATCATAAACAGGGACACCAGGATGCCGACCACTATCGGCACCACCAGGCCCTTCATACCTGGCTGATAGACCGCGAACCCCTCGATCGCGCCGAGCACCGACACCGCCGGGGTAATCATGCTGTCGCCGTAGAACAGCGCAGTCGCGAACACGCCGAGCAGAATGATACCGCCCGACCAGCGCCTTCCCGGCGTATTCTTGTTGATCAGCGCCAGCAGCGCCAGACTGCCGCCCTCGCCCTTGTTGTCGGCGCGCATGATCACGGTGACGTACTTGATCGTCACGATGATCATCATCGACCAGAACATCAGGCTGATGATGCCGAACACATGGAGTCGATCGAGCGGCAGAGGATGGTGGCCCGCGAACGTATCGCGCAGCGCATACAGCGGGCTGGTGCCGATATCGCCGAAGACGACGCCGATCGCGCCGACCGCCATCTTGAGCACGGGGCCTCCGTGCGCTTGACCCTGGTCATGTCCGGCCGGGTGCGACGGCTCGCTCGATGCGGGGGCGGTGACGGCGTCGCTCATTGCGTCCTGGACCCCAACGCGACCCGAATGCCGCCAACTGGACGGCGGCGCTTAGCAGCACCGTCAT
>JANPMU010000256.1:0-8477 GCA_031427095.1 Sphingomonas sp. | reverse complement strand
GGCTACCGGATAGAGATCGTTGCGGCCCTTGCGCCAGTCATCGAGTTCGCCGTGATCCTCGCCGTCCCATCGGGCAAAGACGTCGCCCGTAGCGAGCGGAACCATCGGATTGACGAGGAGAACCGGGGTTCCGGCGAGGTCGAGGTCAACCGGGCTGAGCACGTCCCCGGCCCCTTCGCCTCGACTGTTCTGCGAGAGAAGGCAGGCCGGGACATCCGAGCCGAGCGTTGGCGCGACAGCAGCGGCATGGACCGGACTGATGTTCCACAGCTCGCTCAAGATCCGCAGCGTGGCGGCGGCATCGGCCGAGCCTCCTCCTACCCCCGACGCAACCGGCAGGCGTTTGTCGAGGGTCAGCGCGGCGCCCCCGGTTACGCCTGCCGCGTCGCGAAGAGCGCGCGCGGCCCGGAGGACGAGATTATCCTCCTGCGCGGGAAGGGCAGCGGCGAACGGTCCAGCAAGCCTCAGCGACAGGGCGTTGGCGGACTGGGCGACGAGCTCGTCACCATGCTCGCAAAAGGCAAAGATGGTCTCGATCGCATGGCGCCCGTCGGGCAATTTACCCCGCACGTGGAGCGCGAGATTAAGCTTGGCGGGGGCGGCCTCGGTGATCCTCATGGTGCAGCGGTTGCCGGGGTCAGGCCGACGTCAAGCTTGGCGCGAAGCCGTGCCGCGACCTCGTCCTCGGCGCCGATCATCGCCGCTTGCCAGGCGAAGCGCGCTTCGAACCGGCGACCTGCGCTGTACAGCACGTCGCCGAGATGCTCGTGGATTTCGGTCTGGGCGGGGTCACTCGCAGCGGCGCGCTGGAGGGTCGCGATCGCTTCGGGCAGGCGGCCGCGCTTATATTGCGCCCAGCCCAGCGAATCGGTGATCGAGGCATCTTCGGGGGCCAGCGCACTGGCCTTGGCGATCATCACCTCGGCACCGCCAAGATCCTCGCCGCGCTCCAATTTCGCATAGCCCAGATAATTGAGGACGAGGGGCTGGGTCGGGGCGAGCGCCAGCGCGGCTTCGAGCGCCCGCTTCGCTTCGGGCCAGCGATCTGCGCGCTCGAGTGCGCCGCCGCGGAGCAGTTGCAAGGTCCACTGCTCGCCGCCGGGCCCGCCCGCTGCCACCAGGGCGATTGCGTGGCCGTAAGCGTCGCCCGCCTCGCCGTCGCGGTCCATGGCGGCGAGCACATCCCCGAGCCGCGACTGGTCATCGGCGGTCGCGTCGGGCGTGGTGGTGACGCGCTGGGCCATGGTCAGGGCCTCGGTCAAACGCTTGGCACGGATCAGGGCGCGGGCCTCGCCGTCGCGGGCCTGGCTCGACAAGGGACTCGATGGCGGGACCGAGCGGAACGCGGCGAGCGCGGCATCGGGACGCTGGTCGGCATCGAGCATCAGCCCGAGGATGATCGACGCCTGGACATTGGCGGGCGCGGCATGGCGCGCGATCTGGGTCAGGGCAATCGGCAATGCCTTGCCATTGGCGCGGTTGAGATCGATCGCAAGGCCCAGCAGGAGCTCAGAAAACGCATCGGCGGGGCTGTCGATCGCCATGCCTAGCCGCTTGCCCTGCTCGATTGATCGGCGCGCAACCGCGAGCACGACATCACGCCCCTCGATCATCGCGAGCGCGCGGGGCTTGTCGCCCGCCTTGAGAAACGCATCGGCAAATGCCAGGCGGATGCGATTCTCGCGCCCGCCCGCCAGTCCGATCGCGCGTCGGGCAAAGGGTTCGGCGTCGGCGCTCCGACCAAGCTTGAGCAGCAGCAAGGCCCGATTTTCGGCGACCCCTGGCCCGACCGGGCTCCCGGCGGGGACTTGTGACAACAGCGTCAGCGCGGCCTCACCGTCCCGCTTGCCCACGATCCAGGCTTCGACTGTAGGGGCGAGGAAACTCAAGTCGGGCTCGCCGCCACTCGCCTTGAGCAGCGCCAAGCCGCGCGCGTGGCGGCCATTGCGCAGTTCGTCCGCCACGAGCAGCAGCCGCGCATCGACCCCGAGATCGGGGCTTTGTGCCATGCCCTTGGCAAGCTGAAGCGCGAATGCCATTTCGCCGCCGGTGATGGCCTGGGCAACCGCGCGGCCCGCGACAATTCGGTCAGCGGGAGCGGCTGCCGATAGCGTCGCATAAAGCTCCGCCGAATGACGATAGTCGCCCACCATCCCGGCGGTACGGGCACGGACATAGGTCGCCAGCGGATCGGACAGGGCCGGACGCCGGGTAGCGCTCGCGGCTGGAGAGGCCGGCGACGCGGTCGACGCGGCGAGTAATGCGCACAAGGTCAGGCGCTTACATATTGGGATAATTCGGTCCTCCGCCGCCTTCGGGGACGACCCAATTGATATTCTGGGTCGGGTCCTTGATGTCGCAGGTCTTGCAGTGGACGCAATTTTGCGCGTTGATCTGAAGTTTCGGGTCGCCCGCGTCGGCGCCGACGATCTCATAGACACCAGCCGGACAGTAACGGCTTTCGGGCGAATCATAGTCGGCAAGGTTGACCGTAATCGGAACCTCGGCATCCTTCAGCGTCAGATGGATCGGTTGGTCCTCGGCATGGTTGGTGTTCGACAGGAATACCGACGACAGGCGATCGAAGCTGACCACGCCATCGGGCTTGGGATAAGCGATCGGGCGGACCTGGTCCTTGCGGCGGAGCGTGCTATGGTCGGGATGGTGCTTGAGGGTCCAAGGCATGGAAATGCCGAAACTTCCCAACCACATGTCGAGGCCGGCGTAGAGCGTTCCGACGAACGAGCCCCAGCGCGCCACGGCAGGCTGGACATTTCGGACCATTTTCAGTTCCTTGGCGATCCAGCTGGCCTCGAGCGCCACCGGATAGGCACTTAGCCGATCAAAGCGGCGATCCTCTGCAATCGCCACGAAAGCGGCTTCGGCGGCGAGCATTCCCGACTTGATCGCGGTGTGGCTGCCCTTGATCCGCGGAACATTGACGAAGCCTGCCGAGCAACCGATCAGCGCGCCGCCGGGGAAGACCAGTTCGGGCACCGACTGCCAGCCACCCTCGTTGATCGCCCGCGCGCCGTAGCTGATCCGCTTGCCGCCCTCGATCTCGGCGCGGATCGCCGGGTGGGTCTTCCACCGCTGGAATTCCTCGAATGGCGAGAGGTACGGGTTCTGGTAATCGAGCGCGACAACGAAGCCGAGCGCGACCTGACCATTTTCCTGGTGATAGAGAAAGCCCCCGCCCCACGCGTCGTCCAATGGCCAGCCCTGGGTGTGGATTACCCGTCCGGGCTTATGCTGCTCCGCAGGGACGTCCCACAATTCCTTGATACCAAGCCCATAAACCTGTGGGCCACTGTCTTTGCGCAGGTCGAAGATGCGCGTCAGTTCCTTGGTCAGATGGCCGCGCGCGCCTTCGGCGAGAAAGGTGTAACGCGCGTGGATTTCCATCCCCGGCTGATAGTCCGGCTTGTGCTGGCCGTCGCGGGAAACGCCCATGTCGCCGGTCGCCACGCCCTTGACCGAACCATCGTCGTTGAACAGCACTTCGGCGGCGGCGAATCCCGGGAAGATCTCAACTCCGAGCTCTTCGGCCTGACCGGCAAGCCAGCGGCAGAGATTGCCGAGGCTGGCGCTGTATGTGCCCTTGTTATTCATGAAAGCGGGCATCGCGAAGTGCGGAATGCCATATTTGCCCTTGGCGGTGAGTACCCAATGGTGATTTTCGGTGACGGGCACAGTGAGCGGTGCGCCCTTCGCCTTCCAGTCGGGGATTAATTCGTTGACGCCCCTGGGGTCGATCACCGCGCCCGACAGGATATGCGCACCGACCTCACTGCCTTTTTCGAGGATGCAGACCGAGATTTCACGGCTGGCCTGCGCAGCGAGCTGTTTCAGCCGGATCGCCGCAGCGAGCCCAGCCGGTCCGGCACCGACGACGACCACATCATAGTCCATCGATTCACGTTCGCTCATTTGCATCCTCTCGTCGCACCGTGAAGGCGGTTCGCCTGCCGTCAAATGCCCGTTCCTTGACCGCACCGTCAACCATGGAGGACATGGGGACGCGATGAGCGGCGAAAACCTGACTTTGAGCCGCGAGGAAGCGGCGGACCTGCTCGGCTGGTGGCTCGACGCGGGAGTCGATAGCGCGATCAGCGAGCAGCCGCGCGACTGGCTCAAGGCGAATGCGGCGCCTGCGCGTTCCGCGGCGATGCTCTCTGCGGCGAGGGTCACTGCGGCGATGGTTGTCGCGCCGATCCCCGATGCCTTGCCCGATACGCTGCAAGCGTTCGAAGCGTGGCTGGCGAGCGCGGCGGGCCTGCCGCTCGACGAGGCGGGTGCCAAGCGTATCCTTCCCCACGGTCCCGCCGAGGCCGAAGTGATGCTGATTTCAGAATGCCCGGCGCGCGAAGATGCGACCGACGATCGCCCGATCGGCGGCACCGCGTGGCAATTGATGGTTCGGATGCTCGCCTCGGTCCGGATCGAGGCGGCCAGCGCCTATAGCGCGTCGCTGGCCTGCTTCCATTTGCCTGCGGGACGACTCGACCCCGCAGCGCTCGATCGCTGCGCTGATTTGATGCGCCACCATATCGCGCTGGTGAAGCCCAAACGGATCCTGCTGCTCGGCGATGCGCCGTCGCGGGCGCTGATCGGGCAACCGCTGACCGCAGCGCGCGGGCGAGCGCACAAGATCGACGGCGTGCGCGCGGTGGTGACGTTTCACCCGCGCTTCCTGCTTGCAAGGCCGGCCGACAAGGCGCTGGCGTGGCGGGATTTATTGTTGATGACCGATGAGGAACCGGGATGAAACGCTTTATCGCCGCTGCGGCGATCGCGATCGTGATCGCGACCCCGGCATGGGCGCAGGATCCGCTCGCGCCGCTGCCCCCGGTGGCGCCAGTTCCATTGCCGGTCGTGACCCTCTCCTCGCCGCCCGGGGTGACCATTCCACGCGACTGGGGTGGCGTGTTCGCCGCGATCAACTCGAGCGATTGGGCGGCGGCTGCGGCGGGGATTGCGGCGCTCCCGCCGGGTCCGTTGAGCGCCGTTGCGCGCGCCGAGCTCTACACCGCCGCCGGGTCACCACGGGCCGAACTTGCACCGATCGCGGCCCTGCTGGCCGAGGCGCCCGAGCTTCCGCAGGCCGAGCAATTGGCGCGCATGGCCGAAGCGAGAGGCGCAACCGAGGCGCCAGCGTTCGCCCAGCGCAATCCGGTGGTCGGGCTTGGCGCCGCGCCGCGCCGGGGCCGCGCCAAACCGGTCGGCGGCGAGCCCGAGGCGGACATGCTGCGCGATGCGCTTGACCCGTTGATCAAGGACGATGCCGCCGACGCGGCCGAAGCGCGCATGCTGTTAAGCGCGCCCGTGCTGTCGGCCGACGCGCGTGCCGAAGCCGCGCAGCGGGTGGCTTGGGCCTATTATGTCATCGGCCGCGACGCCGATGCGCGGCGAGTCGCCGATATCGGGCGCGTTGGAGCGCTCGGCGAATGGGCTACTCATGCGGCGTGGGTGTCGGCATTGGCGTCATGGCGTCAGAATGATTGCGAAGCCGCATCGCGCGGTTTTCGCGAGGTCGCATCGACGTCCCGCGACAGCGAATTGTCGGCGGCGGGCTATTACTGGACCGCGCGCGCGGAAATGGCGTGCCGGCGACCGCGCGCAGTGGCGCCGCTGATGAAGGCAGCGGCGCGCTCATCCGAAAGTTTTTACGGGCTGGTCGCCCGCGAGACACTGGGCATGGCCAAGGCGCTTCCCGTTGCAGCGGTGCCAGCCGACGCCGCGCTCGTCGAAGCGCTGCCCAATGTCCGCCGGGCGATCGCCCTCGCCGCGATCGGCGAGCGGCGGCTGGCCGAGGACATGCTTCGCCATCAATGCCGCATCGGGCGGACGTCGGATCACGCCGCTCTGGTCGCGGTGGCCAAGCGCCTCGACCTCGCCAGCGTGCAATATTGGCTCGCCACCAACGGACCGCCCGGCGCGCGGGTCGATGCTGCGGCGCGCTACCCCTCCCCGCACTGGACACCGCAAGGCGGATGGCGGATCGATCCCGCGCTGGCTTTTGCCCACATCATCCAGGAATCGAACTTTCGCACCGACGCGGTCAGCCCCGCAGGCGCGGTCGGGCTGATGCAGGTCCGCCCCGGCACCGCCGGCGACACGGCGCGTGCGCGCGGAGCCCCGTTCGCGACCTCGATGCTGACCGATCCGACGATCAACATCGAATATGGCCAAAGCTTCATCGAGTTGATCCGCAGCAATGGTGCAACCCGCGGCCAGCTCCCCAGGGTGATCGCCGCTTATAATGCCGGGCCAGTACCGGTCGAGCGCTGGGCATCGATCCACGACAAGGGCGATCCCTTGCTGTGGATCGAAAGCATCCCCTATTGGGAGACGCGCTATTATGTGCCAGCGGTGCTGCGCAATATGTGGGTTTACCAGGCTCAGGCGGGCGGCAATCCACCGACGCTGAGTGCGATGGCAGCGCACAAATGGCCAGCCTTCCCCACCGGGCGGACGGCATTCGGGACGAGCGTTTCACGCTGATCTGTTCTTGAAATGTTCACCTATTGGCGTAGCATGAGGGAATATGCCCGCCGCGCCGGTTGATCCCGAGGTCGCCGCACTGCGCGACGCCGCGCTCAACGACGATTATGCGTAGGACATCGTCGAGGAGCCGAAACCCTCCCGCAGGCGTTGAGCCTGGCAAACCCAAGAAGGATAAAATTATGGCCCGTTCCGTCCAATCGCTGATCCTCGTCCCCTTGCTGCTGACGGCAGCGTGCAATGTAACCAAGGACGCTGCCAATGATTCGACCACGATCTCGGTCGACTCCAACCGGATCGAGAAGAGTGCCGACGCTTTGCTCAACGAGGCAGGCAATGTCGCCGACGATGCCGGCAATTTGATCGAGAATGCCGGTCCCGAGATTAAAAAGAGCGCTGCTGACATCAAGGAGCGTGCGGGCCGGGTCGCCGACCGCGCCGATGCGCTCGGCAACCGGATCGAGGCGCGAACCGATGGGAAGCGCGCCACCGCGCCAGCGGACAACAGCGCCGATCCCGCCAACCGCTAGGGCTTTGCCTGCACGCCTGCCTTTGTCAGGGGCCAATCGCGCTTTGACGCAGGTCCCCCGGACGTCCTAAGCGAGATCGCGTCGGGGAGTGGCGCAGCCTGGTAGCGCGTCTGCTTTGGGAGCAGAGGGTCGCAGGTTCGAATCCTGTCTCCCCGACCATTATATCGGCGACCTATAAGTCACTGATATAATTGATAAAAATAGACCACTTTTGACCTGTGTAGGAACTGTGTAGAACTTTTTGCGGCTTGCCTCGAATGTCTACAACTTGAGACCGCCGCTATCTGACTACGTTGGTCAACTGCGGGAAGAGACTCGGGCACCGAAAGGCGTACTGGGTCATTCCGGACTCCGGACATTTTTTGGGCATCGCGTCCAACACCGCCTCTGCGTCGGAATTGATCATTCTGAAAACGAAGGGCAGGTATAAGCGATCCGCTGATTCAGGCTCTTGCCCCCGGGCGGCGGGCCTATAGGAGCCTGCTATTATGGAATGGTGCCCCCAGGCTGGGCTCTAACCGGCACTCCTATCAGAACGGAATTTTAAGTAGAGCGTGTTTCATCAAAAAATGAAGGTTTTGTGTAAATATTTTGCGTTGCTCAGCGAAGATTGAGCCCCTTTGCAAGGTTTAAGCGCAGAGCGAATATGACACGCTGACCCCCGCCCTGACCGTTACGCGCCAACGCTGACTATCCAATCGGCGGCGTCAGACTCGACAGCTTGGGGCCGAGCCAACGCGTTGCTAACTCAATTGAACATCCGTTTTAACCTGACCGCCGCCAGTGATGCGCAGTCGCTTCAGCGCACTTGGGGTTCGCTGATCGCCAGGGACTGAACGAGCAGCCCTGCCTGCACCCGATTTGTCACACCCAACTTCTTGAAGGCTGCTGCCAGATGCGATTTCACCGTCGCTTCGGCCAGACCGTTTTCATGAGCGATTTGCTTGTTGAGTTGGCCGCGCGCAGCCGCGAGGACGATGCGAAGCTGACTGGGAGTTAGTTCCAGGAGACGTTTAACCGGCTCATCCGCACCCGGCGAACCCTCCATATCTTCGGGAAAGTACATTTCTCCCCTTAGCAGGCGGCCAATGATCTCAATGAGGTCGCTGATCGGCGCGGATTTTGGGACGAAGCCGACCGCGCCCAGCGCTCGCGCTCGTGCGATGACCGCCGGCGAAACGGCGCCGGTTGTGACGGCAATACGCGCCTGAGGCAGACTTTGGGCGAGAATCAGCAAGCTGACGAAACCGTCGGAATCGGGAAGCAGGAGGTCGGTCAGGACGAAATCATACTTTTGCCCATGCCGAATCTTCTGTTCCGCTTCCTCCAAACTTTCAGCGCGATCGACCTCGGCATCCGGCGAAGCTCTGGCGACCGCCAGCGCAAATGCCTCCCGGCACATTGGATGATCATCGCAAATCAGGACGCGTATCGGCAAAAACT
>JANPMU010000255.1:0-1509 GCA_031427095.1 Sphingomonas sp. | reverse complement strand
AGCCAGCCATCGCCCTCGGCCGCCGAGTTGACCAGCTCGGGTTGGTCGGCAAGCGCGGCGTTGGTCGCGCTCACCGTGCCGCCGACCGGGCTGTAAACGTCAGAGGCGGCCTTGACCGAATCGACCACCGCCACGCTGTCGACCTTGCCGAGCGTCGCGCCCTCGGTCGGCAATTCGACGAAAGTGATGTCGCCGAGCTGGCCCTGGGCATAGTCGGTAATCCCGACCGTCGCGGTATCGCCATCGATGGCGAGCCATTCGTGGTCTTTGGTGAAATAGCGTGTCATTTCAGAGACTCCTCAACGGAAGTAGCGATGCGGGACGAAGGGGAGCGGGACGACCGTGGCGGGGATGCGCTTGCCACGAACCTCGATTTCGAGCGTGGTGCCGGGCGCGGCCAGCGCGGCTTCGACGTATCCCATCGCGATGGGCCGTTCGAGGCTGGGCGAAAATCCACCCGAAGTGACGGTGCCGACAGCCTTGTTCTCGTTAACCACGGTACAGCCTTCACGCGCGGCCATGCGCCCGTCGAGCGCCAGGCCCACTCGCTTGCGCGTTGGACCCGAAGCGAGCGCGGCCAGAATCGTCTCCGCACCCGGAAACCCGCCCTCGCTTCGGCGGCGCTTGTTGATGGCGAACGTCAGACCGGCTTCGACCGGCCCGGTTTCGGGGGTCAGGTCGTGGCCATAAAGCGGCAGCCCCGCTTCCAACCGCAAACTGTCGCGCGCACCCAGGCCGATCGGTTTCACTTCGGACTGCGCGCAGAGCAGGTCGGCCACGGCTTCGGCTGCCACGGCGGGCAGCGAAATCTCGAACCCGTCCTCGCCGGTATAGCCCGAGCGGCTGATCGTCGCAGGTACACCGGCGATCTCGAACCGGCCGAAGCGCATGAAGGTCAGCGCGGAAAGCGGATATGTACCCGAAACCAGCGGCACCAGCGCGGCGAAGGCTTGCGGCCCTTGCAGCGCCAGCAGAACCCGGTCATCGAGGTGGTTGAGCGTAATCTCGTCGGGCAGTGCCTCGCGCAAGTGACCGATGTCATCCCACTTGGTCGCGCCATTGACCACGAGGTAGAGTTTTTCCGGCCAGCGCGAGACCATCAGGTCGTCCAGGATTCCGCCGTTCTCGTCGAGCAATAGCGAATAGCGCACCGCCCCGAGCGTCAGCGTCGACAGGTCAATCGGCAACACCGCCTCGACCGCAGCATCGAGGCCTTCGCCCGAAAGCAGCAGCTGGCCCATGTGCGAAACATCGAACAGCCCGGCGTGCGCTCGGGTCCACAAGTGTTCGGCGATGATGCCCTCATACTGGACGGGCATCTCATACCCGGCGAACGGCACCATCCGCGCACCGCGCGCGCGGTGCCACGCGTCGAGCGGGAGCAGTTCGGGACCGTCGGGAGCCGCGTCCGCAGCGTCGCGCGGATCGATCTCGCCGGAGTCATCGTCGGATATATTGTATGTATCGCTCACTAATCGGCCTTCCGCACAGTTCGGGCACCATTTCGGC
>JANPMU010000254.1:0-2236 GCA_031427095.1 Sphingomonas sp. | reverse complement strand
AGCCGCGCCGCATATTTGGCCGGCTCCCAATAGGTCACGCGCGGGTCGTTCAATCCGCCAGTGATCAGCATCGGCGGATAGGCCTGGCGCTTGATCTGGTCATAGGGCGAGTAACTGCGGATATAGTCGAACGCGGCCTTGTCTATGATCGGGTTGCCCCATTCGGGCCATTCGCCCGGGGTCAGCGGCAGCGTGTCGTCGAGCATCGTGTTGAGCACGTCGACGAACGGCACATCGGCAACCACCGCGCCCCATAATTCGGGATTGCTGTTGGCGACCGCGCCCATCAGCTCGCCCCCGGCCGATCCGCCCTGAATCGCGATCCGTCCCGGCGCGGTGAATTTTTGCGCGATCAATCCCTTCGCCGCATCGACGAAATCGTTGAATGTGTTGGTCCGCTTGGTCAGCTTGCCATCGAGAAACCATTGATAGCCAAGGTCGTCGCCGCCGCGGATATGCGCGATGGCATAGGCATAGCCGCGGTCGAGCAGGCTCATCCGCCCGGTCGCGAAGCTCGGCGGGATCGCATAGCCATAAGCGCCATAAGCGTAGAGGAACAGCTTGCCCTTGCCGTCCTTGGCGAAACCCTTCTTGTAGACCACCGACACCGGCACCTTTTTGCCGTCGCGGGTCGGCAGCATCAGCCGCTCGGTGACATATTGCGACGCGTCATAGCCCGACGGCACTTCCTGCACCTTGAGCGTCTCGAGCCGGTCGTCGGCGGGATGATAGTCATAGACCGTTCCCGGGGTGACCATCGAACTGTACGCCAAGCGGTAAGCGGCGGGGGCATATTCGGGATTGCTGCCAAACCCGGCCGAATAGCTCGCCTCGGCGAACGGGACCCGCTCGGACTTGCCGGTCGCATAATCGCGCAGCACGATCTGATCGAGGCCGTCGACCCGCTGGGTGATCGCGAGATGGTTGCGGAACGCCGAAATTCCGCGCAAATAGGTCGCGTCCGACCCCGCGACGACGGTCGTCCATTTGCCGGGGGCCTTGGGCGACGCTTCGGCGATGCGGAAATTGACATGGTCGTCGTTGGTCAGGATCCATAATTTGCCATGCGCGGCGTCGACCATATATTCGCGCTTGGCTTGACGCGGTGCGATCATCGTCAACGGCGCGTCGGGCCGGTCGGCGGGAACGAAGCGCACTTCGCTGGTGGCATTGTCGCCGGTCGCAATGAAGATCAGGCTGCGGTCCTGCGAGCGCGCGATGCCGACCGCGAAACCCTTGTCGGCACTTTCCTCGTACAGCGTCTTCACTTCGCTCAGCGGAGCACCGATGCGGTGATAAAGCGCTCGGTAGCTTCGCCAATTGTCGTTGACCTCGGTGAACACCACCCCCTTGGAATCGCTGGTCCATACCGGCTCGCCGATCCCGACCTCGGTCACCGTCTCGATGTCCTTGCCGCTGGCGAGGTCGCGGATTTTCAGCTTGAACCGCTCCGACCCATTGTCATCGACCAGGGTCGCGGCGAGCCGTCCGTCGGGGCTGATCTCGATTGCGCCGAGGCGGAAATAGTCGCGTCCGGCGGCCTCGGCGGTCTCGTCCAGGATCAACTGGTCGGCACCGCCGGCGACGGGCTTGCGATACCAGTCGCGATATTGCGCGCCGGGCTTGAACGCCCACCAGTATAGCCACTCGCCATCCTTGGCCGGGACGCTCGAATCATCCTCCTTGATCCGCCCCTTCATTTCCTCGAACACAGTCTCGACCAATGGCAAATGGGGCTTCATCGCCGCTTCGAAATAGGCGTTCTCGGCGTTGAGATAGGCCAGCACGTCCTTGTCATCGACCTTGGGATAGCCCTGGTCCCTCAGCCAGGAATACGGATCCTCGATCCGCACCCCGTGGCGCTCATAGCTGTGGACACGCTGCTCGGCGCGGGGCGGGGCGGGGAGGTCGGCGGCTCGGGTCATGGCGGCTTTCTGGGCTTGAGCGGGAACGGCGAGTGCAAGCAGCGCGGCGAAACAGGCAAAGTTCATCAACGCGCTCCGGTACGGGTTGGCGACCGAAGCAATAAGCAGCGGGTGCGTCCAGCGCAAAATCGCGTTAGGATGGTCCGAACCACAATCGAAGGCGAACATATGTCCTCTCACGCCGACCGTCTCGCCGCGCTTCGCGCCCAGCTCGCCGCCGACCGCCTCGACGGCTTCGTCGTCCCGCTGACCGACGAGCATATGAGTGAATATGTCGGCAGCTATGCCCAGCGGTTGCAATGGCTGACCGG
>JANPMU010000253.1:0-5406 GCA_031427095.1 Sphingomonas sp. | reverse complement strand
CCGTCCACACTTCGCCACTGCTTGCTGATCCGGGGGAAGGATCGCGGGGCGTTCGTCGGCGCCGATCATTTCCTCGCTTACGCCTCGGCGGTCACCGACGACGAACTCGACGAGCGGCGACGCCGCGTTCGCGTTCGCGACGCCGGACTGATCATTTACACCAGCGGAACGACCGCCAACCCCAAGGGCTGCGTCCTCTCGCACGAGGCGGTCACTCGCGGCCCGGTCGAACGGAGCCGCTATCGGCTCAACACGGGCGATCGCGACGTCACCTGGGGCGCCGGACCGCTTTATCATATCGGGTCGCTGGCACCGTTCATCGGCTCGATCGGAGTCGCCGGCACCTATCTCACCGATACCTTCTTCGAGCCCGAGCGGGCGCTTCGCCTGATGGAGACGCATGGCGTCACGCTCGCCTGGCCGTGGTTCTCGGCGATCGTCCAGGGACTGATCGATCATCCGAGCTTCGATCCGGCGCGGCTTGCGCATTTGCGCTACCTTTTCCTGATTGCTCCTCCGACGCTGGTTGATCGCGTTCAGGATCTGTTTCCTCAGACGGAAGTGCTCCAGGCGTGCGGAATGACCGAAACCGCCGGAGTTTTCGCCTTGTGCGATCCCGACGAGGATCGGCAGTCGCGCTCGACCACCAACGGCAAGCCATCGCCGGGGATCGAAGTGCGGATCGTCGATGTCGAAACCGGCGTCGAGTGCCCCGACGGGGTGATGGGCGAGCTCTGGGTGCGCGGCTATAATGTCATGGACCGCTATTGGGACTCGCCCGAAAAGACCGCCGAGACGCTGAGCGATGATCGCTGGCTTAAGACCGGCGACCTCTACACTCGGCTTGCGGGCGGGTCGCTGGTTTTCGGCGGTCGCTGCAAGGACATGCTCAAGGTCGGCGGCGAAAATGTCGCGGCGATCGAGGTCGAGGCTTTCCTGTGCACCCATCCTGCGGTGAAATTCGCCGAGGTGGTCGGCCGGGCGGATCCCCGGCTCGACGAAGTCCCGGTCGCATTCATCGAGCTGCGCGACGACGCGATCGTCGACGAAGCGCAGCTGATCGCCCACTGCAAGGGCCGGATTGCCAACTATAAGGTGCCGCGCGCGATCTACTTCATGACCGCCGACGATTGGCCGATGTCGGCCACCAAGATCGACAAGCGGGCCCTTCGCTCGCGGCTGGAAAGGAAAGCCGATGCCTAAGACCACAAACCCGAAAAAGGTCGTGGAGGATTTCTTTGCGACCTTCTCCAGCGGCGACGTCGATCGTATCCTGGAATCGCTGACCGACGACGCCAGCTGGTGGGTTTCGGGGAGCATCGAAGGCATGTCGGGGTCTAAATCCAAGCAGCAACTCGGCGACCTGCTCCGGGCGGTGGTGCCGCTCTACAAGGCCGGTGCACTGAAGATCTCGCCGACATCGATGATCGCTGAAGGAAACATGGTTGCTGCGGAAGCCGAATCCTACGCCGAGCTGACGAACGGGAAAATCTACAACAACCGCTACCACTTCCTGGTCGAAGTGGCCGGCGACCAGATCCGTCGCGTGAAGGAATATTCCGACACGCACCACATGCTCGAAACTTTTTCGGGGGCCTAAAGCGCGCTCAGCGGCATGACCGTTGCGACGACGATCTGGTTGAGCGTATCGTTGACCGCTTCCTCAAAGCTTTCGTCGTCAATCGCGCGGATACGGTCGTCCGAATAAGCCGACAGCATGTTGAGGAACATGAAGCAGGCGGTAACCAGCCGCCGCTGCGCGATCGCCTCCGGGAGGAAGCCGAGCCGGACGCGCAGAAGCTTCAGCGCGCGATCGATGTTGGCGGGAAGCGCCGCGCCAAAATCGCCAAAAGAGGCACTCTCATTACGCAGCAAATATTGGCAGAGGAAGTTGGCATAGCTGTGATTGCCGTGCTGTCCTGGCAGCGATAGCTGTGGAAGGAAGATAATTTCCATCAGCGTGCGCGCATCGCCTGTTTTCGCGGCGTCTTCCGCCGCATTGAGCATCACGCCGCGGCGTGCTTCCATTTGCGTCATCCGGTCGCGGAAGATGGCGACGACCAGATCTTCGCGGGACCCGAAATGATATTGCACCGCATGATGGTTGCGCTGTTCCGCAGCAGCGGCGATTTCACGCAGTGAAACGCTTTCGAAACCGCCTTTCGCGAACAATCGTTCAGCGGCGAGGATCAGCTTCTCGCGAGCATCGGTTCGGGGCTGCATCAGGGTTGCCATCGTTACGCCACGCCCCGCCTGGATTGTCGATCGCACACTTGACCAATTTGACGTCTCCTGTCAATTAAGCCAAATGGCTTAAAGTCGATTTGGGAGACGCGCGATGTCAATGCAAACGGGTTTGATTTTTCACCCCTACATGCGGCCGGACCGCACCGCGCGACAGACCTTCGAATGGGGGGTGCAAAGTTCGATCGCCAGCGACAAGGCCGGCTTTGATTCGATGATGATCTCCGAGCATGCCTCGCAGATCTGGGAAAATATTCCCGCCCCCGAGTTGATCATTGCGGCGGCCGCGCTGCAGACCAAGAGGATCAAGTTCGCGCCGATGGCGCATATTCTGCCGCATCACAACCCGACCAAGCTGGCCATGACCGTCGGCTGGCTATCGCAGATATTGGAGGGCCGCTATTTCATGGGGATCGGCGCCGGCGCTTATCCGCTGGCCTCATATATGCACGGCATCAAGGAAGAGGATCAGAACACCGAGCATCTCAACGAGATGGTGCGCGAATCGCTCGGCATCATGGAGAAGATCTGGAAACGCGAACCGTTCTTCTTCGAGGGCAAGTATTGGGACGCAGGCTTCCCCGAGGAAGAGGTCGCGGTGACCGAGGAGGATGAGCAGCACAAGCTCGCCAACTTCTCACCCTGGGGCGGCTCATTCCCGGAATTCGCGGTAACCGGATTCAGCGCCAATTCGCCGTCGATGAAACTTGCCGGCGAACGCAATTTCAAGCCGGTCTCGATCTATTCTGGACTCGACGCGCTCAAGCGCCACTGGGAGATTTATTCCGAGGCCAACATCAAGGCCGGCTTCACCCCGGATCGGCAGCGTCACGCGGTGTCGCAAACGGTGTTCGTCGGCGACACCGACGCCGAAGCGAAGAAGGAAGTGATGGAAGGGCCGATCGGCTATTGCTTCAACCGCTATCTGATCCCGATCTGGCGGCGCTTCGGCATGATGGACGGCTTTGCCAAGGACGCAGGCATCGATCCGCTCAAGGCCGACCTTGAATTTCTGGTCGACAACGTCTTTGTCGTCGGCTCGCCCGACACCGTGGTCGACAAGATCAACACGCTGTTCGACAAGTGCGGCGGCTGGGGCACGCTCCAGATCGAGAGCCACGATTATTATGACGCCCCTGCGCCGTGGTTCCACTCGCTGGAGCTGGCCGCGAAGGAAGTCGCGCCACGCATTTCGCTTCCGGGAAAATAAGAAATGGGGCCCGCGACCGAACCTGGCCGCTGATCCTTCGTGCTAGCCTTGATTGAGGCGGCCGGGCTTCATCCCACCGATGAAGATCGACCAGAAGTCCTCGGCGACCTGTTGACCGCTCAGTCCCCGACCTGGGACGAACCAGCGGTGAGTCCAGTTCAGCATGCCGAACAACGCATTTTCAACGATGCGAGGCGGGATGTCGTTGCGCAGTTCGCCGTTGTTGATCGCTTCTTTGATGAACGTCAGGAGAATCTGGTCGAACGCCCGGGCCTTGACGATGATTGCCGCCGCCCAATCGCTTTTTTCGGTCTGGATCTGGTGCATGCGCTCCTGAATATAGACGAACGTCGCCGGGTAATTATGTTCATAGCTGACCATCAGGGAGACGAAGATCGCGTGAAGCCGATCAAGCCACGAAAGCGACGGATCGGACTGCAACCGCTCGCCTTCGGTCACCGCGCCCGCAAGCACGCCCTCGATCAATTCACGGAACAATTCTTCCTTGCTGCCGATGTAATAATAGGCCGTCGCGCGATCCATTCCCGCGGCATTCGCGATGTCGACGATCCGCGTCGCCTGGAATCCGTTTTCCTTGAACAGCCGGGCGGCGATATTGACCAGCTCTTCGCGCTTTGCGGCATAGTCCGCACTTCCGTCGGACCGGGCGGATCGGCGGCGCCGCGAGATTTTGCTCAATTGTGTCATCGCTCGATTGCCCCTAGATCGGACCATGATTGACGCATCGGTTGCGTACCACTTATCAACACTCGAGTTGACGCCGCAAGTGCGAAGTAAAATTATTTGAAATAATGCCGACGGGAAGGCCGCCATGCAGCAAGAACTTCAAGTCGACCCAATCGAAACGATCATCGAGGACGCCCGCAATGGTCTTCCTTATGTGCTCGTCGATGCTCCCGACCGTGAAAATGAGGGTGACCTCATCATCCCGGCGCAGTTCGCAACGCCGAAACAAATCGCTTTCATGGCGACCCACGCTCGGGGCCTGATCTGCCTCGCCTTGACCAACGAGCGCGCATCGCAGCTCGCGTTGGCGCCGATGACGCAGCGCAACGAGTCGGGCCATGGCACTGCCTTCACCATTTCGGTTGAAGCTCGGGAGGGAGTCACGTCCGGAATTTCGGCCTATGATCGCGCACATACCATTGCGGTCGCGATCGACGCGTCGAAAGGGCCCGCCGATCTTGTTTCTCCCGGCCATGTCTTCCCGCTCGTTGCACGGGCCGGCGGCGTGCTGGTCCGTGCTGGCCATACCGAGGCAGCGGTCGATATCTCGCGACTCGCCGGGCTGTCGCCGTCGGGGGTGATCTGCGAGGTCATGAACGACGACGGCACGATGAGCCGCCTTCCAGAACTGTTGTTGTTCGCGAAAAAACATGGCCTCCATGTGGGGACCATTGCCGACCTAATCGCCTACCGCCGAAAGTCCGAATCGTTGATCGAGCGCGTCGCCGAGGCGCCATTCGACAGCTATTACGGACCTGACTTCCGGATTGTCGTCTATCGCAACATCATTGACGGTGGCGAACATCTCGCGCTGGTCCGCGGCTACCCTTCCCCCGCCAGCAAGACGCTCGTCCGTGTCCACCAGGTCGATCTTACCGCGGACATGCTTGGCTGGTCGGCCGCGCATCGCGATTATGTTCCCGCCGCGCTTCGAATCCTGGCGAAGCACGGCGGGCCGGCGGTTGCAGTGTTCGTCCAGGACCCAAGCCCGACCTCGATCTCCGAGCGCATCAAGGGGCATCGCAAGGCTTATTCGCAAAGTCACGGCTACCGCGACTACGGCATTGGCGCGCAAATCCTTCGTGATCTCGGCGTCAGGGACATGGTGCTGCTCACCTCCAGCTCGAGCAAGCTTGCCGCCCTTCAGGGGTTCGGGCTGGAGGTCGTTGGCCGGCAGTCGCTGGTCGAGGAGGGTGAGGAGACCG
>JANPMU010000252.1:0-1870 GCA_031427095.1 Sphingomonas sp. | reverse complement strand
TCGTCATTCTATGTGTTCCGGTCGGTGCGATGAAGGAGGTCGCGCTGTCCATCGCCGCCGACCTTGGCGCGAATACCGTGGTGAGCGACGTCGGATCGTCGAAAGTGGCGGTCGCGGCAGCGCTTCGCGAGGCGCTTCCGCATGCAAGCATCATTCCGGCGCACCCCGTTGCCGGAACCGAGAATAGCGGGCCCGACGCGGGCTTCGCCGCCTTGTTTGATGACCGATGGTGCATTCTGACCCCCGACGAGGGCGCAAGGGCCGAGGACGTCGAAAGGCTTTCGGACTTCTGGCGGACGCTCGGCGCCAAGGTCGAGCGGATGACCGCGCCACACCATGATTTGGTGCTCGCGGTCACCAGCCACTTGCCTCACCTCATCGCCTTCACCATCGTCGGCACCGCCTCCGATCTCGAACGCGTGACCCAGAATGACGTGATCAAATATTCGGCCGGCGGATTTCGCGATTTCACCCGGATCGCGGCGTCCAATCCCGCGATGTGGCGCGACATTTTTCTGACCAACAAGCAAGCGGTGCTCGACATCCTCCAGGTCTTCACCGAAGACCTGTCCCATCTTCAAAGGGCGATTCGCCAGGACGACGGCGATACTTTGTTCGATCTGTTCACCCGCGCCCGCGCAGTCCGCCGTGGAGATTCACCAGGCTGAGTGCATCGGGCGACCAAATGTCGATCGGTTCGACCCGGGACATGCCCGGACACAAACGCCCGGCGCAAACATCGGCCTTGCGGCTTCAGACGAGCGTATAGCCGCCATCGACCTGGGTCTCGGTCCCGGTGATGAAGCTCGCTTCGTCGCTGGCCAGGAACAGCGCCAAATTGGCGATCTCTTCCGGTTGCCCGATCCGGCCCATCAGCGTCCCCGCAACGGCGCCGTCGATATAGTCCTTGGGCATGGATTGCGTCATTCCGGTGTCAATCGCGCCGGGCAGGATGGCGTTCACCCTTATCCCCTGACTGGCATATTCCGCGGCGGTCAGGCGTGTGAGGCATGATACGCCGCCCTTGGACGCCGAATAGGCCGGAAGCATTGGAAAGGCGACGAGCGCCGCCATCGACGACGTGTTGACGATCGAACCGCCGCCGATCTTGAGCATTTCCGGGATGGCGTATTTCATCCCGAGGAAGACGCCCTTGAGATTGACCGCGATGACCCGGTCCCACTCGTCCTCGTCATAGTCCGCGGTCAGGGCCATCAACCCCTGGATCCCCGCAATATTGCAGATGATGTTGAGCTTCCCGAACTTTTCGACTGCCAGATTGACCGCACGCTGGACGTCCGCGTGCTTCGAAACGTCGGCGTTGCACGGCAGGCAATTGGGCCCTGCGGAGGCCGCGCTTTCCTTCTCCTTACCGCTGATATCGACCGCAACCACCTTGGCGCCCTCGGCGCAGAAACGGGCGACGATAGCCCGTCCCATGCCCGACCCGGCACCGGTGACGACGGCAACTTTTCCCTCAAGTCGACCGGTCATATGCTATTCTCCTTATCAGGACACATTGGAGGCCATCCGCTGCACGTGAAGTTGACGTCTGGCGGTCGCGGCCGGGCTCATCCGGCTTGGCGACCAGTCGAGACCATTGTCGGCCTGAAGTTCGACCGTGGCGACCCCCGCTAGTGCCTCGATGCGGCGCGTCGCCTCCTGCGTGAAGAAACCGATCATGTGGCAGAAGGGTGAGGTCAGCTTAAGTTTGACGAGCACTTCGCCAGCGTCGGAAATGGCAATCTCGTCGACCAGCCCCATTTCGGCGAGCCCGAAGGGGGTCCCCGCAGCCAGGCTGCAGGGATCCTTGATTTCGTCGAGCTCCGCCGTGATCAGCGCCCGCAGCGTGTCGTGCCGGTCAAGCATA
>JANPMU010000251.1:0-7505 GCA_031427095.1 Sphingomonas sp. | reverse complement strand
GAGCATATTGGTGATCGTTGGCGCATATTTGTCGAGCGCGTCGAGCGTCCAGTCGCCATCGCGGAACAGGCTCGCCCCGAACGTCGGCGGGGTGAGGAGCGCCACCTCATCGCCACCCACGAAAAAATCCTGGCCGTTGATGTTTTCCGCCGCAGGCGTGCAGAGCCATGTCACCAATGCCGCGATCGAGGCCGGCGTCGCCGGCTTGTCCCAACGGGCATGTCCACGCTCTCCGATCCAGTACGGGCCGAGCAAGTCGAGCAACGGCTTCCAGGTCCCGGCCAGATTTTTCTGGAACCAATCACCCCCGCCAACGCTGCCTGCAGTCGCACGCGGACGGATCATGTTGCAGCGGATATTGAATCGGCCCTGTTCGCGAGCGATGCTGCGTGTCAGCCCTGCGATGCCCTCCTTGGCGGCGGAATAGGCGCAGTTGAACACCATCCCCAGTCCCGCTTCGGACCCTGTGTTGATAATCGATCCACCGCCCCGGCTACGCAGATGCGGCACCGCGAACTTGGTGGTCAGGAAGGTTGCTTTCAGATGGGATCCGAGCACCAGATCCCATTGTTCGTCGGTCAGCTTATCAACCGGATTGCCGCCACGCATACCAGCATTGTTGACCAGAATGTCGAGCCCCCCGAATGTGTCGAGCGCCGCCTGGATCGTCTTTTGCGCGCCGGCCGACTGGCTCAAGTCTTCGGTCGTGGCGACGGCTTCACCGCCCGCTGCAACGATCTCGCGCGCGACGATGTCGGCGAGTTTCACGCCTTGCGCGTTGGCCCCGAAGTCACTGACGACCAATTTCGCACCCTGCTCGGCAAGCGCAAGCGCCTCCCAGCGACCGATACCGTGACCCGATCCGGTGACGATCGCCACCTTATTTTCGAGACGACCCTTCGCCATTCTTCTTCTCCGTATGTAGTGCCGCGCGTTGTGGCCTTAATCATATCCCTACCGCGTGGGATCGCGCTCGGTCACTGCGCGATGCCGCAGGAATTTGGTCACGGCAACAGAGGTCGGCTGCGTTGTTGACGGGTCGTTCGGCTGGACGCTTCCAGCCTGCTCTTTTATGAGCCCTGTTATCATAACGAAAAGGCAAGGCATGGGTAAGGTTTCCGCAAGGGCGGCGAAGCGCTCGGAAATTATGCGGATTGGTGCCACCGTCTTCAAGGAAGTGGGGTACGAGAACGCTACCGTCGACGAGATTGCCAAGCGCGCCAAAATGGATCGCGCCACACTCTATTACTATTTTAGAGGCAAGCAGGAATTGTTTCGCGAGATGGTCAACGTGGCCACGTCGAACAACGTTGCCACTGCAGAGGACATTGCCGCGCTCGAGGAAGCGCCAGACATCAAGTTGCGGAAGCTGATCGCCGCATTATTTGATTCTTACCAGCAGCATTACCCCTATTTGTTCGTTTATCTGGAACAGGACATCAGCCGCCTCACCGTCGATCAGTCCGCGTGGAGCGCAGAAATCCTGAGCCTCAATGACCGTTTCAACCAGGCGGTGGTTGGCATTATTCGCGAAGGCAGGCAGGCCGGAATATTTGTATCGCGTGGCAGCGACAAAATCCTGGCGGCAGGCATATTGGGGATGTGCAACTGGAGTCATCGCTGGTTTAAGCCGGATGGCAAGATGTCGGCGACCGACATCTCCGGCGTGTTCGCCGATATGGTCATAGCAGGCATCTGCCCAGGCAAGAATTGAGTGCGCGTGAATGAGGCTTTCGAGCAGCGGGCGATGATGCCGTCGCTGATCGATTTCAGCCGATAATCATCAACTTGCCTCAACCGGATTTGTAAATTCGACATCATCATTGACATTGAGAAAAGCGACTGTCAGCAATCCGAGAGTCGGCAGAACGATCGGCATCAATGCCGTCGATACGGGGGCGAACTTGTCGTTGCGGCGACAAGGAATGATCTGGCAAGAGGGCCAAAATGAGCGAGATCTTCGACTATATCATCATCGGTGCCGGCTCGGCTGGATGCGTCTTGGCCAATCGCCTGTCGCTCAATCCGAACGTCAAGGTGCTGCTGCTCGAGGCCGGCCCGCTCGACGACAGCGTGTTCATATCGATGCCCAAGGGTTTGGGTAAGCTCTACGAAACGCCCAAGCATTGCTATTTCTATCAAGTGCATCGGGGCGCCGACGATACAGGATCGCCGGAAGTCTGGTTGCGCGGCCGTGGGATCGGCGGTTCCAGTTCGATCAACGGCCTAATGTACCAGCGCGGGCACGCTGAAGATTATAACGAGTGGGAAACCGAGCTCGGTTTGAAGGGTTGGGGCTGGCAGACCCTCGGCCCGATCTTCAAGTCCATGGAGGATCACGAGCTCGGGGCGAACGATCATCGCGGCGCGGGGGGCCCGCTGGCGGTGTCGGTCAACTCCAATCGAACGCCGTTGATGGACCGGATGATCAAGGCCGGAACGCAGCTCGGCCTGCCCGAGAATGCCGACGCCAACACGCCGCGCCAGGAAGGTATCGGCTATGTGAACGCCACGATCCGGTCGGGACGCAGATGGAGCGCGGCGCGCGCGTTCCTGGACCCCGCGCGGGGTCGCCCGAACCTGACCGTGATGACCGACATTGCGGTCGACAAAATATTGTTCGAGGATCGGCGCGCCGTGGGCGTGGCCTGCCGCAAGGGCGGAGTGCCGAAGCAGTTCCGCACACGGCAGGAAATCATCCTCGCCGCAGGTGCGATTGAATCGCCCAGGCTGCTTCAGCTTTCGGGTATCGGGCCGGAGCCGCTACTGGCCGTGCACGGCATCCCGGTGCTGCAGCACGCTCCCGAGGTAGGCGAAAATCTCCGCGAGCACCTCGTGTTCCGCATCCAGTATCGCCTGAAGAACGACATCGGACAAAACCGCGATCACAGCGGCTGGCGACTGCTGATGCACACCGCTTATTATGCCCTGACGAAGCGGGGCATCATGGCCGCCCCCCCTTACGACGTGACCGGCTTCGTGCGCGTGCGCGAGACGGCGACCCGTCCCGATGCGCAGATCTTTATCGGCGGCGTTTCGATGGACCTTTCGGCGGCGCAGGAACAGTTCACGGTCAAGATCGCGATGGAAAAGGAGCCGGGTGCGTCGATCATCGGCTATGGCTTGCGCCCTCGCAGCAAGGGCAATGTGCGCATCACTTCCGCCGACCCGGGGGCTCCATTGAGCATCCACGCCAACTATCTGACCGATCCGGTCGACCGCGAAGTGGCGGTGAGGATCGTGCGCTACATGCGTGAGCTGTTCAATCAGCCTGCGGCACGCGACGTGATCGAGGGCGAAACCTTCCCCGGCACCAGAATCGAAACCGACGAACAGATTCTCGAGGCCTACAGGACGATGGGTGGCCCCGGCTACCATGCGGTCGGCACCTGTCGCATGGGCACTGACGAGGAGAGTGTGGTCGACGAAAGGCTTCGCGTGCGCGGCGTCACAGGCCTGCGCGTGGCAGACATCTCGATCTTCCCGACGATGGTGTCGGGCAACACGAACGGACCGGCGATGGCGGTCGGCTGGCGGGCCGCTGACCTCATCGTCGAGGATGCTCGGAGCAACATGCTCTCCGACCCCGGCGACGCAAGAGCGTTGGTGGAGGGATGAGCACCGGCCGGGTGCATCCATAGGTACTGTCAGACTAACCTCAACCCGCCTCCGGTTCGCGCAGTTCTGGCTGTCTTTGGCGCAGAACTCGGGGACTTTTGGCGCGCCGACGCCAAGAGCCTCTGATCTTCAAGACTGTATGGAGGCCCGAGCCGGAATCGAACCGGCGTGCGGGGATTTGCAGTCCCCTACGTAACCACTCCGCCATCGGGCCTGGTGCGCTGCGCCTTGGGCGAGGGCGCCGCATCTTGTCAACCGCTGGCCGCAACCCGCTTTTCGACCAACGGCGGCGGGGATCGCTTGGCGCACAAGACATGGCCCGATAAGAGCGGTCTTGCAGTCATGGTGTATTATTGGCATATAACAGTCGAGATGGTCTAGGTGAAAGTGCGGGAAAACGGGATGCAGGATTTTGCGGTTGCGCGCCGGGCGATGGTCGACAGCCAGCTGCGCCCCGAAGGCGTGATCGATGTCGGCGTGATCAATGCCATGGCCAGCGTGCCGCGCGAAGAGTTTGTCCCCGCAGCGGCGCAGGCGGTGGCCTATGGTGATCGCCCGATCGCGCTTGGCAACGGCCGCGCGATGCCGTCGCCTGCGGTGACCGGGCGCTGGCTCAGCGCACTTGCGCCCCGCCGGGGTGAAAAGGCGCTGATCGTCGGCTCGGGCAGCGGCTATTCGGCGGCCCTGCTCGAAGCACTCGGGCTCGAGGTCACCGCGCTCGAAAGCGATGCTTCGCCAAGGATCGCTGCGGCACCGCAAGTCGGGTCGATCAAGGCGGTTACCGGCGACCTTGCAGCGGGTCACCGCGCCGGCGCGCCATATGATATCATCCTGATCGACGGTGCGGTCGACCGGGTTCCCGATGCGATCGCGGGCCAGCTCATCGAAGGCGGGCGACTCGCGACCGCGATCAACGACCGCGGGGTTTCGCGGCTGGTGATCGGGCGCAATGTCGGCGGGCGGATCGCGTTCCAGACCATCGTCGACGCCGATGTTGCGCCGCTCCCCGGTTTCGCCCAACCCGCCGCCTTTGTATTTTGACGGAGTTTTCGGTTGTGAAGCGGTATCTTTCCTTCGGCGCAATGGTTGCCCTGCTGGCGGCGGGGACGGCGTCGGCCGACTCGCTGCGTCAGGCGTTGGTGGCGACCTATGCGACCAACCCGACGATCACCGGGCAGCGTGAATCGCTTCGCGCGACCGACGCCAACGTCGCCATCGCCCGCGCCGCCGGTCGCCCGCAGATCAGCGCAACTGCGGGGGTCAATCAGGATCTGACCCGCACCGGCGGCGGCAATGGCCGTAACTTTTCGACCGGGCTCGATGTCAGCTACCCGTTGTTCAACGCCGGCCGGATCAGGAATTCGATCAACGCCGCCAGGACCCGGGTCGAGGCCGGACGCGCGACCCTGCGCGCGGTCGAGGGCGACATCTTCACCGAAGCGGTCGCGGCCTATATGGATGTCATCCGCGACCGCGCGATCGTCGAATTGAACGATAATCAGGTCAAGGTCCTGTCGACCAACCTTGATGCGACGCGTGACCGTTTCGAAATCGGCGACATCACCCGCACCGACGTCGCCCAGTCCGAAGCGCGGGCGTCGCTCGGCCGTTCGGCGCTTGCCACGGCGCAGGGGCGGTTGGCGTCGAGCGAGGAAAATTATCGCCGGGTGATCGGCCAGCGGCCCGAAACGCTCGCCCCGCCGCCGCCGCTTCCGCCGCTTCCGGCCAGCGCCGACGAAGCGGTGCGGATCGGCCTGGTCGATAATCCCGATTTGATCGCGGTCACTCGCCAGGCCGCGGCGGCGGGGATCGATGTGCGTGTTTCGCGCGCGGACCGCCTGCCGACCGTCTCGGCGATCGGCAGCGGGCGCTACACCAATTACCTCGGTTCGGCCGACGATCAGTTCGGCCCCGGCGCGTCCAATGCCACCACCAGCACCGGGGCCGGGGTTCAGGCGCGGATCCCACTCTATCAGGGGGGATTGCCGGCCGCGCGGATCCGCCAGGCACAGGCATTCGAAGGCCAGTTCCTCGAACAGCAAGTTGCGACCGAGCGCGCGGTCGTCGCCACCACCCGTTCGGCCTTCGCGATTTATGGTGCGGCGCAAAGCGCGATTGCGTCGAATATGGTCGCGGTAAAGGCCAATGAACTCGCGCTTGAAGGCGCCCGTGCCGAAAACAGCGTCGGCACCCGGACCATTCTCGACGTGCTCAACGCCGAGCAGGAATTGCTCAATTCGCAAGTTGCGCTCGTCACCGCCCGCCGCGACGCCTATGTCGCGGGCTTCCAGTTGCTCAATGCGATGGGGCAGGCCGAGGCCGACGATCTCGGGCTCGATGGCGGACCGCTTTATGATCCGCTCGGTAATTACCGCCGGGTCGCGGGCAATGCCAGTGACTGGGCATCGGACAAGCGTCATGATCCGGTCGCGACCAGCACGGTTTCCCCTCAGGAACAACCGCAAGGCGTGACACCGCCGACGCGATGAGTAAAAGGGTGGTCATGCAGTCCACTGGCCGTGAACCCTCGATGGAAGACATCCTCGCGTCGATCAAGAAAGTGATCGCCGGGGAAAAGGGGCTGCGCGCCACCGCGCCGCCCGATTGGCCGGTCGCGTCGGTCAGCGATGACGAAAGCGAGGATGACGCCGCAGGCGAGGAGGATGTCCTCGAGCTCGACGAACCGGTGGATGAAATCATGCTTGCCCCGCCGGTCGACCTTGGCCCGCCGCTGGTCGCCGAATCGGCCGCCGACGCCAGCCGCCACTCGCTCGATACGCTGACCAGCGTTGCCGCCAGCGTCCCGCCTCCGCCCGAGATTAATCCGATGGAAGCGATGGTCCGCGAGATGCTCCGCCCGATCCTCAAGCAATGGCTCGACGATCACCTTCCCGGAATCGTCGACGAGCATGTCAAACGCGAAATCACGCGGATCACCGGGCGGCCGGTTTAGGCCTGGGCCAGGCGTACGCGCCGCGTCGGCTGTGCTCGCCAGCCCGGAAACCCGCCAAATAGATCGACAATGGGGTGTTGAACCCCCGCGCCGCCACGGTTAGGCGCTCCCCATGACCGAACTTGCCAAGACTTTCGACCCCGGACCGATCGAAGCGCATTGGTATGCGCATTGGGAGCAGGCCGGGCTGTTCCGCCCGTCGCGCCCCGACGAAACCCCGTTCACGATCGTCATGCCGCCGCCCAACGTCACCGGCAGCCTGCACATCGGCCACGCGCTCGACATCACGCTGCAGTATATCCTCATCCGCCACGCGCGGATGCAGGGCAAGGACAGCCTGTGGGTGGTCGGCACCGACCATGCCGGGATCGCCACCCAGATGGTGGTCGAGCGGCAGATGGCCGAGCGCCAAGACAAGCGCACCAACTACAGCCGCGACGATTTCATCGCGAAGGTGTGGGAATGGAAGGCGACCAGTGGCGGCCAGATCACCCAGCAGCTCAGGCGGCTTGGCGCGAGCTGCGACTGGGTCAATGAGCGCTTCACCATGGACGAGGGCTTTTCCGCCGCGGTGACCAAAGTGTTCGTCGATTTATACAATAAGGGGCTGCTCTACCGCGACAAGCGCCTGGTCAATTGGGACCCCGGCCTCAAGACCGCGATCAGCGACCTCGAAGTCGAAACCCGCGAGGTGCAGTGTAAGTTCTGGACCCTCAAATATCCGCTGGCCGATGGCACAGGCTTCATCGAAGTCGCCACCACCCGCCCCGAAACGATGCTCGCCGACATGGCGGTCGCGGTCCACCCGACCGACGATCGCTACGCGGCGTTGGTCGGCAAGTTGATCCGCCTCCCCATCACCGGCCGCGAAGTGCCGATCGTCGCCGACGAACATGCCGACCCCGAGCTCGGCAGCGGCGCGGTCAAGGTCACG
>JANPMU010000250.1:0-1645 GCA_031427095.1 Sphingomonas sp. | reverse complement strand
AGCGCAACAGTACTATGGATTGGCTGCGTCGCGATGGCGATGCTGACCATCATCCCTTTAGCGGCAATGTCGGTCGGGTTTCTGATCACCGAGGGAGGTTCGGCTAAGGAATGGCTCGAAGGCGTCGGCTTTGTGTTCGCTGCCGTAGTCGTTGTCGCAGCGCTGTTTGCTTGTTTGACGCGCGGGTTGCTGCTGTTTTCCAAAGGTATTCATGCTTCAAATCAATAACCTCTCCGCCACCGTCGCGGATAAACCCATCCTCAAGGGGCTCTCGCTCACCATCAACGCGGGCGAGGTGCATGCGATCATGGGTCCCAACGGGGCGATCCGCGCAAACGAAGCGAACAAGGGAAACTGACATGTCGATGGCTCAGGTGCTCAAGCTAAAACCGGCTTTCTCGGATGAGCAGGCCCAGGTTTTGGCCGGGTTGTTCGACGAGGAGCTTTCAACGAAGTCCGATCTGGAACGGCAGTCGGTCGCATTGAAGGCCGACCTGGAGCGCTTCCGAGCCGAACTTAAGGCCGACATCGAAAAGCTCGACCTTTCGCTGCGCGCGGAGATCGAGAAACTTCGTCTGGAAGTTCAGCGCGACCTGAAGGGCACCGAGGCGCGACTGGTCGGGTGGCTGTTCGCGCAGGGCCTGGCTGTGGTCGGCATCCTTTTTGCCCTTCTCCGTTTCATTGAGAAATAAATTGCTCCAAATCGATAACCTCTCCGCCGAAGTCGCCGGAAAGCCGATCCTCAAGGGCCTCTCGCTCGCCATCAACGCGGGCGAAATCCATGCGATCATGGGGCCGAACGGGGCGGGGAAATCTACGCTGTCCTATGTGCTCGGCGGGCGGCCGGGGTATGAGGTGACGGGGGGTTCGGTCACCTTTTCTCCAAGCTCCCGTCATCCCGGCGCAGGCCGGGACCCAGCGACTGAGCAACGCGCCGCGCAGCGGCTCGAAGATTTCCCTGCGGGAAGGACGCTGTCGCGTCCGATTTCGTCCGGGCTGGGTCCCGGCCCGCGCCGGGATGACGAAGTGGGGGATGACGGTGAGGTGGACCTCCTCGCGCTCGCCCCGCACGAACGCGCCGCCGCCGGGCTGTTCCTCGGGTTCCCGGGGTGTCGTTCGTCCAGTTCCTCCGCGAATCGCTCAACTCCCAGCGCAAGGCGCGCGGCGAGGCGCCGCTGTCGGGGGGCGAGTTCCTCAAGCTGGCGCGCGAGAAGGCGGCGTTGCTCAGGATGGACATCGAGATGCTCAAGCGCCCGGTGAACCTGGGCTTCTCGGGCGGCGAGAGAAAGCGCGCCGAGATGGTCCAGATGGGGATCCTCGACCCGCGCCTGGCGGTGCTCGACGAGACCGACAGCGGCCTCGACATCGACGCGCTGCGCGTGGTCGGCGACGGGATCAACGCGATCATGCGCCGTCCTGACAAGGCGGTGCTGCTGATCACCCATTACCAGCGGCTGCTCGACTGACAATATTTTTTTGAAAAGTTGATCTAAATTATTTTTTATCTTGGCCTCGAAAATATCTGACTGCAGTCTCTTCGCCGAAGTCCAATACACTTTGTGGCCTTGATATCACGCCGCTGCTGGCCTGGGCCGGACGGCGGCTGGCCCGACGCGTCGAAAAGCACCAGCCGCAGGCCCAGTTC
>JANPMU010000249.1:0-8111 GCA_031427095.1 Sphingomonas sp. | reverse complement strand
AGCCCCTCGAAGATCTCGCTCTTGGCGTCGGCGATCGCCTCCTCGCTGCCGAGATTCTCGATGTGCGCCGAGGCGATCGCCGTGACCAATGCGACATGGGGACGGACCAGCCGGGTCAAGGCGGCGATTTCGCCGGCATGGTTCATGCCCATTTCGAACACCGCAAAATCGCAATCGCGCGGCATCCGGGCGAGGCTCAGCGGGACCCCGGTGTGGTTGTTATAGCTTTTGACCGAGCGGTGGACGCGGCCGCGCGCCCCGCGTTCGAGCGCGTCGGCGAGCGCTTCCTTGATGCTGGTCTTGCCGACCGATCCGGTGACGCCGACGATTTTCGCCGACGTGCGTGCGCGGCTGGCGATAGCCAGCGCGTCGAGCGCCGCAGCGGTGTCGGCGACGCGGATGTGCGGTCCATCGACCGCTTTCGAAACCATCGCCCCGGCGGCCCCGGCGGCAAATGCCGCGTCGACGAAGCGGTGGCCGTCCAGCGCGCTGCCCGGCATCGCGACGAACAGGTCGCCGATCCCGACCTCGCGACTGTCGAAACTCACCCCGGTGACGACGAACGGCGCGCTGGCAACGCCGCCGGTCGCTTCGGCGATCTCGGCCGAGGTCCACAGCGCGGTCATGCGGCGCACTCGCGCGCGACGCTGACATCGTCGAACGGCAGGGTCCGGTCCTTGACGATCTGGCCCTGTTCATGGCCCTTGCCGGCGATGAGGACGATGTCGCCCGCTGCGGCCATGGCGATGGCTGCGGCGATCGCGGCGCGACGGTCGCCGATTTCCCGCGCGCCGGGCGCTCCGGCCAGGATGGCGGCGCGGATTGCGGCCGGATCCTCGGTGCGTGGATTATCGTCGGTGATGATCACCGCGTCGGACAGCCGCGCGGCGACTTCGCCCATCGCCGCCCGCTTGCCCGTATCGCGGTCCCCGCCCGCGCCGAAGACGGTGATCAGCCGACCGGTGACATGCGGACGCAGCGCGGCGATGGCCGCCTCGATCGCGTCGGGGGTGTGGGCATAGTCGACATAGACCGGGGCTCCGGCGCGGCTGATCACCGCGCGCTCGAGCCGTCCGCGGACCGGCGAAACGCGGCCCATCACCGACAATGCGGCGTCGAACTTTGTTCCGGTGGCAAGCAACAGCCCTGCCGCGACGAGCACGTTGGCGGCCTGGTAGGCGCCGATCAGGGGCAGCGTCAGGCGATGGTCCTTGCCGTCGTGGCGCACGACCAGCGCCTGCCCCAGCGGACTGGCTGTCTGGTCGATGAGCGCGATCGTCGTCGCACCGGGACCCACCGTGATGAGCTTCAGCCCGCGGCGCTGCGAATGATCGATGACCTCGGCCGAGCGCGGATCGCCGGTCCACACCACCGCAGTCCCGCCGGCGTCGACGACCTCATCGAACAATCGCATCTTGGCGGCGAAATAGGCATCCATGTCGGCATGATAATCGAGATGGTCGCGGCTGAAATTGGTGAAGGCGGCGGCCGCCACCGGAAGCCCTTCGGCGCGATATTGGTCAAGCCCGTGGGATGAGGCCTCATAAGCGACATGGCTGATCCCCATCCGCTTGAGGCCCGCCATGTTCGACAAAAAGGTGACGATGTCGGGGGTCGTCAGCCCGGTCGACACCTGATCGTCCGAGGTGGTTACCCCCAGAGTCCCGATCGAGGCGGAGCGCTGCCCCATGATGCGCCACATCTGGCGGACCAGTTCGACGGTCGAGGTCTTGCCGTTGGTCCCGGTGACCGCGACGGTGACTTCAGGGAAAGGTCCGTAAAAGCGCGCCGCGAGGCGGGCAAACAGGCGGCGCGGCTGCGGGTCGGCGAGATGCACGGCGCCTTCGACCCGGGCTTGCGGCCGCGCGATGACGCCGATCGCGCCGCGCTCGATCGCTTGAGCGATATAATCCTCGCCGTTGACGCGGCCGCCCTGGAATGCGCCGAACAGGCTGCCTTTGGCCACCTTGCGATGGTCGATGGCGAACCCGGTGACTTCCGAATCATGATCGATCCCGGCAAGATCGCGAAGGCGCATCGATCAATCGTCTTTCGCGTGAACGAACGGCAGGACCTCGGCCATATTGGGTTCGCGGCGCTTGTCGGGGCGCACGCCGAGCATCGGCGCGATCCGGCCGATGGTCTTGCCGACGACCGGCGCGACGTTCCACCCGGCGGTATGATAACCGTAAGTGTCCTTGGTCGGTTTGGGATCGTCGAGCATCGCGACCACCACATAGCGCGGTTCGTCCATCGGGAAAACGCCGGCGAAGGTCGTGACCACCGCGCTCGACGTATAGTGCCCGCCGAGCAATTTTTCGGCGGTGCCGGTCTTGCCCCCGACGCGATAGCCGGGCGCATCAGCGTTCTTGCCGGTGCCCTGCGTCACCACCAGGCGAAGCAGCGCGCGCATCTTGTAGCTGGTGTCTTCGCTAAAGGCGCGGTGCCCGGCGGCAACCGGGTGGCCCTTGCCGACCTTGAGCAAGGTCGCGGGGCGCCAGATGCCGCCATTGAACAGGGTCGCATAGCCGGTCGCGAGGTGGAGCGGGGTGACCGCGATGCCGTGGCCAAAGCCGACCGTCATGGTCGCGATCTCGCCCCAATTCTTGCCCGGGGTCAGCGGGCGGCCGCGCTCCTTCAGTTCGACCGCGACCGGGGCGAGGAACCCCATCTGCCCGAGGAACGCCTGCTGGCGCTTCGCGCCGACTTGCGCGGCGATCTGCGCGGTGCCGATGTTCGAGCTTTCCTTCATGATCTCGGCGACCGAGCAGGCGCGCTTGAACGGATGCGTGTCGGAGATCGAAAAGCGTCCGACGCTCAATGATGCGGGGCAATTATACATCTTGCCGAACGACTTGATGATCCCTGAATCCATCGCCATCGCCACCGTGAACGGCTTGAACGTCGAGCCGAGCTCATAGACCCCCGAGGTGGCGCGGTTGAAGCGCGCTTCGGGCGAGCCCTGCCCCGCGACATTGGGATTGAGCTGCGGCAGCGAGGTCATGGCGAGGATTTCGCCGGTGTGGATGTCCATCACGATGCCGGCCGCGCCGATCGCCGAATAATTCGTCATCGCGGCCAGCAGTTCATGCTCGAGCGCCTGCTGGATGCGGCTGGATATCGAAAGCGTGATCGGCTCGCCCCGGGTGACCGGGCTGGCGAGCTGCTCCTCATATGCGCGCTCGATCCCGGCGACCCCGCGCCCGTCGATGTCGGTGTAACCGATGACGTGCGCGGCAAGGCTGGTCTGCGGATAGAGCCGGTCGGGCTCACGGTCGATCGCCAGTCCGGGCTCACCGAGCGCGTTGACCGCCTGGACCACGTCGGGCGCGGCGCGGCGGCGAAGGTAGAAGAACGGCTTGTCCGACTTCATCATCGCATAATATCGGACCGCGTCTTTCTCGGGCATCAGCGCGGCGAGGCGGTGGGCGAGGTCGAGCTTGTTGCCGATGATCTTTCCGGGGTGGAGCGCAATCGTCCACGCGTCGATCGTCCGGGCGAGCGGGTGACCGTCGCGATCGACGATATCGCCGCGCTCGGGGATCAGGCTGGTAACCCCGGCCTTGCGCCCGGCATGGTCGCCGAACGCCGCGAGATAGAGGATGCGCACGACAATCAGGCCGATGATCCCGACATAGACCAGCATGCCGAGCATCAGCCGCTGGTGAACCACCGCGAGGGTCTGACGCCGCTGTCCAACCAGACGAAGCCGCTCGGGCCGGGCGACGAGAGCGAGCGTCGGGGCGTTCATTGTGCCGGGCCGGAGTCCCTGGGTGTTTTGCGGGTGGCGGCGGGCGCCGTGCCTGGCTTGGGCGCGAGCGGGTCGACCGCCGCAATCTTGACTGACCCGGTCTTGACTGCCCCAATCTTGACCGCCGGCCCAGTCTTGACCGTCGGCCCAATCTTGACCGGCCCAGTCTTGACCGCCAACCCGGCCTCGCCGCTTGAAACGGTTTCGCTGACGTCATCCCGCAACGGGCGCCGATAGCTCGCCTGATGCATCATCGCGTTGGGCGACAGGCTGGTTTCGGGCGGCTCGCCGGGGCGGAAATCGGCCGGGATCAACTTGGCCTGCGGTTGCAACCGTTGCGTCGCCTGCGGTTCGACCCGGACCGCGGCGAGGACCACCGGCGCGTCCATATTGACCGGATTGGTCGGCGTGGTCAGCTTGGCCAGCGCGAAACCGCCATCGAGAAACTGGTCGGCGCTCGGCGCGGACAGAGCGAGCACCTTGGCGTTCCACCGCTCGAGCTGGGCAAGGCGGCCGCGCGTCCCGATTTCGGTCTGGAGCACGCGGATATCGCGCTGCGCCATCACCATCTCGGTCTCGACATCCTCCAGCGCGGCGCGTTCCGACGCGACCCGCAAGGACACCAGATAGCAGCCGAGCGCGGCGCCCGCGACCGTCGCCACCCAGCCAACCGAGGCGAAACTGCGATCACTCATGCGCGTTCTTCCCGAACGATCATCATTTGGTCCCACGCGGGCGCATCGGTGCGGACTGCGGATCGCAGCCGTGCCGAGCGCGCGCGCGGGTTGATCGCCAGCTCGCGGTCCGACGCGGCGACTGGCTTGATGACATGGCCAAAGCTTGGCCGCGGGCCGGCTACGGTTTCGGGCCGATGGCGTGATCCGGCGGGGGTCGCCCCGCTGCGGCTCTTGAGGAAGCGTTTGACGATCCGGTCCTCGAGGCTGTGGAAGGTCACCACCGCGAGCCGCCCGCCCGGCGCAAGCGCGCGCTCAGCGGCGGCGAGCCCGGCTTCGAGTTCCTCCAGTTCGGCGTTGAGATGGATCCGGATCGCCTGGAAAGTGCGGGTCGCGGGATCGCTCTTCTGCCCGGGCCGGAAACCCGCCGCGCGGCGAACGATCGCGGCGAGCTCTGCGGTGCGTGATATCGGACGCGCGGCGACGATCGCCCGGGCCACCGAGCGCGCGCGCGGTTCCTCGCCATATTCCTTGATGACCCGCGCGATGTCGGCTTCCTCGCCGGTGTTGAGGAATTCTGCGGCGCTGAGGCCGGCCTTCGACATGCGCATGTCGAGCGGGCCATCGGACTGGAACGAAAAGCCGCGTGACGCAGTGTCGAGCTGCATCGACGACACGCCGATGTCGAGCGCCACGCCATCGACCGGGCCGACGCCATGATCGGCCAGCGCGCGGTCCATCTGGCTGAAGCGTTCCTCGATCAGGGTCAGCCGCCCCCCTTCACGCAATGCGTCCGGGACGAGTGCCGGTCCTTCCGCGATCGCATCCGGATCACGGTCGAAACCAATCACTCGTCCCGCCCCCGCCTCGAGCATGGCGCGCGTATAGCCGCCAGCCCCGAAAGTGCCGTCGACCAGCGTTTCGCCCGGGACGATGGCGAGCGCGGCGACGACTTCGTCGACCATCACCGGAAGGTGTCGGGGCACGGCGCGGGGACTCATGCGCCAAGCCCTTTTTCCTCAAGCCGGTAGCGGGCGATATCCTTCAAATCTTCGGGAATGCGTGGGTCGTCGAGCAGCGTCTGCGGGTTCCAGATCTGGAACGTCTCGCCGGTGCCAAGATAAAGCGCGAGATCCACGATCCCGCCCTTGCGGCGCATCATCGGCGGCAGAACGATCCGCCCCGAACTGTCGTAGGGCACTTCCTCGCTCGCGGCGAAGGCGATCAGATTGCGCTGCTGATATTCGAGCTGGGCGTCGGGATTGCCGGCCTCTTGCTTGTCGAGCAGCCGCTCGAGCTTGGCATGCTTCAGCGCGGCATAAGCCGGGTCATAGGCCGACAGGCAGGCGAAATGCTCATGCTTGGCAAGAACGATGGTGCGGGCATCGCCGCGGCGCTCGACCACCGAGCGGAGGAAGGCGGGCACCGACACCCGTCCCTTCGCGTCGACCGCGTTCAGTGCGCTGCCCTGAAACAGATGCTCTAGCGCCACGCCGTCTCACCCCAATTGCGAGACGACTTCCCCAGCCGCGGGTGCACGGCCTCGCCGTGCGCCCCGCGTCACCTATTTTCACAATAGGGATGCCCCGCTCTTTCAGCCGTTGTTGGTAACCGAAGGTTGATGGGGATACAATGGGTTTTCATGCCACAATGGGGGATTTCATGCCAAGTAGCGGAAATCCAAGACATATTGAGCATAATTTCTTGAATCTGTTCTTATCCTGTTCTTGGCGATGACCCTGTGGAAAACTTTGTGAGTAGCGCGACTCAGCGCGGCTCGAGCGCGGCCAGTTCGGCGACCAGCCAGTCCAGATTGGCCGATTCTGCCGCGCCCGCGACTCCGCGATCGTCGAGCAGGTCGGCGTCGGCGATGATCGTCACCCGGCCACGGCCGATCGTGCAGCGGGCGATCAGGCCGCCGCCGCCGATCGGGCAGCGACCGACCAGAATTCCGGGGGATCCGAGCTTGAGCCGGTAGCCGTCGACGATGCGTTCGACCGGCCCGCGCTTATCGGGCGCATCGAGTCGGATCGACCAATGCGCGAGCAGCCCGGTGTCGGCGAACGCGCCGGGCGGACGAAACCGGTCACCGAGCGGGCGATCACTGTGCCAGTCGAGCGCGGGATCGGCGAGCAGGAGCAGGCGCCCGCCGCCGCGGACCCAGCGGTCGAGGTCAACCAGCGCTTCGGCCGGCTGGGCCAGCGGGTGCGCGGCGAACAGCAAATGCGCGCGCCCGAGGTTCGCCCGATCGGCGACCGCGATCGGCTGGACATGATAGCGGGTTTCGAGCCGGGTCAAAGCGAGCGATCCGCCCGACCCAAGCCCGAACCCCTCGCCGAACACCAGCGGCAGGGTCGTCAGCAGCATCAATGTCGGGCGCTGGCCGACAGGCCGCGCCGCGAGCGCCGGCGCGCGACGATCAAGCGTTGCAAGCGCCAATCCGGCGGCGGCGAGCGATCCGAGCGCGATCATTGCGAGCACCCGCAAGCGCAATCGACTCACAGCCCGGGGTTGATGCTGTTGGCATTATTGACCGCATTGTCGGCGGCGGATTCGCCCGGCGCAACACCAAGCTCGGCGAGCGGCTCATTGGGTTCGGCGCCATTGGCCGACACTTGCGGGAGCGGCGGCGGCTGGTCGCCCGAGCGGCTGATGGCGGTGCCGAGCAACACCAGCAGAAAGACGAACGCCAGTCCGGTCAGCCCGATGCGTACACGCTGCATGCCTATCTCGATCCGGTCCACATGGGCTTCAGCCTATGCCCCGAAGCGACGCATTGCAAACCATGGGTCTTGACGCGCGATGCGGCAGTCGCGAAGAGCGCCGCCATGAACCGAATCTCCTTTGCCTTAGCCCTTGTGGTGGCCGCTGCGTTAGCCGGCTGCAACAAGGAAACCACCGCCGCCGACCCGATGGCCACCGAACTCGCCAAGGCTAAGCCGGTCGAACTTCCGCCGGCGATCCTTGCCAGCAAGACCTATCGCTGCAAGGACAATAGCGTCGTCGATGTTGATTTCCTCAACGACAACAAGACTGTGGCCGTTCGCTCCACCAGCGACGGACCGCCGACCTTGCTGACCATGGTCGAAGCGGGCAAGCCGTACACCGCCGAGGGCTATTCGCTGACCGGGACCGCGACTGGATCGAGCGTCACTTTGACCCGCCCGGGCAAGGGCTCGCAGAGCTGCAAGGCGTAGCGTTCTCGCCCCAAACCCCGACCCCCGGCCTTACCGCCGGGGGTTTTTTTATGTCCCCCGCCCCGCTAGGGAGCCGCCCATGATCACCCCTGACATGGTCGCCGAGCACGGCCTCGCCCCCGAAGAATATCAGCGCATCCTCGCCGCGATGGGCCGCGAGCCGAACCTCGTCGAGCTCGGTATCTTCTCGGTCATGTGGTCCGAGCATTGCAGCTATAAATCGTCGCGCATCCACCTCAAGAAACTCCCGACCCAAGCGCCATGGGTGATCTGCGGCCCCGGGGAAAATGCCGGGGTGATCGACATCGGCCCCGGTCCTGACGGCAAGCCGCAAGCCGCGATCTTCAAGATGGAGAGCCATAACCACCCGAGCTACATCGAACCCTATCAGGGCGCCGCGACCGGAGTTGGCGGCATCCTGCGCGACGTGTTCACGATGGGCGCGCGGCCGATCGCCAATCTGAACGCGCTGCGCTTCGGCCGCCCCGA
>JANPMU010000248.1:0-6505 GCA_031427095.1 Sphingomonas sp. | reverse complement strand
AATCGAACAGGCTCGACACCGAACTCTCGTCGGCGATCCGCCGGATCGCTTCGGCGAGCAGCGGGGCGATGGTCAGGCGGCGGATCTTGCCGCCCTTGATGTCGGGCTCCTCGCTGTAGATCGAATCGGTCACGACCAGCTCGGACAGCTCCGACGCCGCCACCCGCGCCGCCGCTCCGCCCGACAGCACGCCGTGGCTGCAATAAGCGAACACATCCGCGGCGCCCTGCTGCTTCAACGCGGCGGCGGCGTTGCACAGGGTGCCGGCCGAATCGACGATGTCGTCGATCAAAATGCACACCCGCCCATCGACATCGCCGATGATGTTCATCACTTCGGACTCGCCGGCGCGCTCGCGGCGCTTGTCGACGATCGCCAGCGGGGCATTGTTCAGGCGCTTGGCCAGGCTGCGCGCGCGCACCACCCCGCCGACGTCGGGCGACACGACCATCAGATTGCGCCCGACAAAGCGCGCCTGGATGTCGGCCGCGACGACCGGAGCGGCGAACAGATTGTCGGTCGGGATATCGAAAAAGCCCTGGATCTGGCCGGCGTGGAGGTCGACCGAGAGCACCCGGTTGGCGCCCGCGACGGTGATCAGATTGGCGACCAGTTTGGCGGTGATCGGGGTTCGCGGCCCCGGTTTGCGGTCCTGCCGGGCATAGCCGAAATAGGGCACCACCGCAGTGATCCTTTTGGCCGAGGCGCGGCGCAGCGCGTCGATGCAGATCAGCAATTCCATCAGATTATCGTTGACCGGATAGCTCGTCGACTGGACCACGAACACGTCCTCGCCGCGGACATTCTCGTTGATCTCGACGAAAATCTCCTCATCGGCGAAGCGGCGGACGCTCGCCTGCGTCAGCGGAATGTCGAGATAGTCGGCGATCGATTTGGACAGCGGCAAATTGCTGTTCCCGGCGAGCAATTTCATGGTTTCGAATCCCCTGGCGCTTGCCGGTCCTTAGCCAGCGCAAGGCGCGGCGTGAAGGCCAAGCTTGCCCGAAGGGCCGTGCGCGCTAAAGCGATCCTTAGTGACCGACCGCCTGACCATAGCCCTCGCCCAGATGAACCAGCGCGTCGGCGACCTCGACGCCAATGCCGCCGCGATGCTGGCGCTTCGCGAACAGGCCGCCGGCGCCGACCTGCTGCTGTGTCCGGAACTTCAGCTGACCGGCTATCCGCCCGAGGATCTGGTCCTCAAGCCCGAATTCGTCCGCCGCACGATGGCGGCGGCTGATCGGCTGGTCGACGCCACCGCGACCCCCGGGCCGGCTGTGCTGTTCGGGACGATCATCGCCGAAGGCGGCGCGCTGTATAACGCGATGATCCTCGCCGAGGGTGGCACAATCATCGGCCGGACGCTCAAGCGCGAACTCCCCAATTATGGCACGTTCGACGAAAAGCGCCTGTTCGCGAGCGGCCCGTTGCCCGAACCGCTCGATTTTCGCGGGGTCAGGCTCGGGGTGCCGATCTGCGAGGATATCTGGCTCGAACCGGTCTGCGCGCATCTCGCCAAGGCGGGTGCGGACATCCTGCTCGTTCCCAATGGCAGCCCCTATGAGCTCGACAAGGACGAGCTTCGCCAGCGCCTCGTCCGCGCCCGGGTGACCGCCACCGGGCTTCCTTTGGCCTATCTTAACCGCGTCGGCGGACAGGATGAACTGGCGTTCGACGGCTCGTCGTTCGTCATGCAACCAAGCGGGGAGGGGGCGGCCGGAGCCGAGCTGGTCGTCCAGATGCCCGACTGGGACGAGGCGCTTTTACGGACCGAATGGCGCCGCACTGCGGCTGGCTGGCGCTGCGCCACCCGCGTCGCCCACACGCTCGATCCCTACCCCGAGGATATTTACCGCGCGATGATGGTCGCGCTGGCCGATTATGTGAACCGCAACGGCTTCCCCGGGGTGATCCTCGGCCTGTCGGGCGGAATCGACAGCGCTCTGTCGGCGGCGGTCGCGGTCGATGCACTCGGCCCGGACCGGGTCCACTGCGTGATGATGCCGTCCCGATATACCTCGCGCGAAAGCCTCGAGGATGCCGCCGAATGCGCCCGGCTGCTGAATTGTCGCCATGACGTCATCCCAATCGTCCCCGGGGTGGAGGCGTTCGACGCGATGCTCGATAAGCCGCAAGGGCTGGCCGCAGAGAATATCCAGTCGCGCCTGCGCATGGTGACGCTGATGGCGCTGTCGAACGCTTATGGCCACATGCTGCTGACCACCGGCAACAAGAGCGAGATGTCGGTCGGCTATGCCACGCTCTACGGGGACATGGCGGGAGGCTATTCGGTATTGAAGGACGCCTACAAGACCACCTGTTTCGCTTTGTCGCGCTGGCGCAACCGGGTCCGGCCCGACGGAGCGCTCGGTCCCTGCGGCCTGGTCATGCCGCAGCGGGTGATCGACAAGCCGCCCTCGGCCGAGCTTCGCCCCGACCAGAAGGACGAGGACAGCCTGCCGCCCTACGCCTTGCTCGACCGGATCCTCGCCGGGCTGGTCGAGGAGGAAAAATCGGTCGCCGAAGTCGCCGCCGCGACCGGCGCCGACGAAGCCCTCGTTACCGACATCGAACAGAAATTACTTCGCGCCGAATATAAGCGCCGCCAGGCCCCGCCCGGGGTCAAGATCGGCAGCCGCAACTTCGGCCGCGACCGCCGCTACCCGATCACCAACGCCTTCCGCACTGGACAGTGAGCGGATTTCTGGCTAGTATTCTGGCCAGAACTGGAGAGTGCCATGCGCAACATCCCCATTGCGACGTTTAAAGACCGAGTTTCCGAATTCATCGCAGCAGCGGAAGCGGGGGATGAAATTGTGATTACGCGTCACGGCAAAGCGGCAGCGAGGCTGGTTCCCATTGACGATCGGGACGAGCGACGGCGTCGAGCAATGGCAGCTGCCGAGCGATTAAAGCAAATGCGTGACAAGATGCGCCGCGAGCGACGCACGACGACAGTTGACGAAATGATTGGCTGGAAAGATGAGGGCCGAAAGTGACCACAGCGGTCGTCGATGCCTCAGTTGTTGCGCCCTACTTGCTTGCTGATGAGGCTGGGGATCAATCAGATCGGGTGCTTAACCTTCTGACGGAGGGGGGAGCAATCGTCCCTCAACACTGGCGGTTGGAATTGGCGAATGTCGGGCTTCAGGCTGTACGCCGACGACGAATCACACCGGCCGAGTTTGACGAGGGTCTAAAGTTGCTCGCCGAATTCCAGATCGCGGTCGACCCGGACACCGACCGGCATGCGTGGCGGCGTACCGTAGGCCTGGCGAAGCTCCACCAGTTGACGAGCTATGATGCAGCCTATTTGGACTTGGCAATGCGGCGCAGTCTCCAGTTGGCAACGAGAGACAAGAGCTTGATTGCTGCGGCTGAACGAGAGTCGGTACTGCTGTTCCCGCTATGACCGTCGCCACCCGCTTCGCCCCGTCGCCGACCGGGCGGCTCCACGTCGGCAACATCCGCACCGCGCTCCACAACGCCTTGTTCGCGCTGAAGCATGGTGGGCGCTTCCTGCTGCGGATCGATGACACCGACGCCGACCGTTCGACCGCCGCGTTCGATCGGGGCATCCGCGACGATCTCGCCTGGCTCGGCCTCATTCCCGACGCCATCGTCCGCCAGTCGGACCGCTTCGCGCTTTACGACGCCGAGTTCGAACGGCTGCGCGGCGCGGGCCATGTCTATGCCTGTTACGAAACCCCCGAAGAGCTCGAGCTTCGCCGCAAGATCCTCCTCGGGCGCGGGCTGCCGCCGGTTTACGAGCGCAAGGACAGCGACGCGTCCGCCCCCGAAGGGCGCGCGCCCCACTGGCGGTTCCGGCTCGATCATGCCCGGCCGATCCTCTGGACCGATCTCGTCCGCGGGCCGCAGCATTTCGAAGCGAAAAACCTGTCGGACCCGGTGATTCGCCGCGCCGATGGCAGCTGGCTCTATCTGCTGCCCTCGGTGATCGACGATATCGCGATGGGGGTGACCCACATCGTGCGCGGTGAGGACCATGTTTCGAACAGCGCCACCCAACTCCAGATGTTCGCGGCTTTGGGCGCCGTCCCCCCGATCCTCGCCCACGAAGCCTTGCTCGTCGCGGCGGAGGGTAAATTGTCCAAGCGTCTGGGCGCGGTCGGGGTCGAAGCAGTCCGCGAATCCGGGCTCGAACCGATCGCCCTGCTCGCGCTCCTCGCGCGGCTCGGCACTTCGCAGCCGGTCGAACCGCTCGCCAGTCTCGGCGAACTCGCGAGCGGCTTTGACTTCGCTCACTTCGGTCGTGCCCCGGCGCATTTCGACCTGGCGGATGTCGCATTGCTCAACGCCCGTTTGCTCCACAACCTCGACTTCGCCGCAGTCGCCGATCGCGTGCCGCAAGACGCGAGTGAAGCCGACTGGCTGCTCTTGCGCGGCAATTGCGAGCGCCTGTCCGATTTCGCCGAATGGCGCGCGGTGCTCGACGGCGAAACCCCGGTTCCCGCGCTCAGCGACGATGATCGCGCGTTCATCGCCCAGGCGGCGGAGGTTGCGGCCACGCTCGACTGGACCGCCGACCCGTGGCACGCCCTCGCCGACGCGCTCAAAACTGCCTCCGGCCGCAAGGGCCGCGCTTTGTTTCACCCGCTGCGCCTCGCGTTGACCGGGCAGGACAATGGTCCCGAGATGGCGGGCTTGCTCAAGCGAATCGGTCAGGATCTCGCGGCAAGGCGCCTGACCGCAGCATCGCGCGGAGCTTGAATCAGGCGTTTTAGGGCGCGAAAATTCTCTCCGGAACGAGGCGGGGGACCCGCTGAAAGCTGGTCAAGCAGGTCCCAAGGCGCTCACCCTCGCCCTCGCCCGATTACTCCGCCGACCTCCCCCGACCCGCGCCGCGCCGCGCACGGCGACTCCCGATTCCGCGTTCCGCCCGCAAGCATCTTTTGCGCCACTGGCGCTATACCCCCGCGACCGAGGACGGCCGCGTGATCCCCGCCGTGATCCCCGCCGTGATCCTCGTCACGTCGCGGTTCAGGCTCGACGACTGAGGTGGTCCGAAAGGGCGGGGCTGGCGACATCGTCCGCGCCGCCCTATCTTGGCGCTTATGCCGATGTTTCCCCGCCCGTCGAGCCCGCGCGCCGCGCTTGCCGATCTCGCCGCCATCCTGCGTCGCCGCAGCCGCGACCAAGTCATCGCTGCGGCGCTGGCGATCCTCATCACGATCATCATCATCATCATCTTCTTTGTGGATTCGTCGATCAACACGACCCCGCCGCGCACCATCCAATATGTCGAAAGCTGGCGTGCCGACCGCAGCGACGCGGCGATCATCGCCGACCAGAAGAAGGATCGCGCGGCGATCGAGGCGCGGGCCAAAGCGCGGCAGGAAGACTTTAAGCAGCTCGAGAAAAAGTTGGGCATGTGACAAGCGGAGCGGGGATGGACGACCGCTTCATGGCCCATGCAATTGCGTTGGGGGATGCGGTGCGCGGCTCGACCGCGCCCAATCCCAACGTCGGCTGCGTCATCGTCGGTGCGGATGGCGCGATCGTCGGCTGCGGCGCGACCCGGCCCGGCGGCCGCCCCCATGCCGAAGCGGTCGCGCTCGCCGAAGCCGGGGACAAGTCGCACGGCGCCACTCTCTACACGAGTCTCGAGCCCTGCGCCCACGCCAGCCCGCGCGGCCCGACTTGCACCACCCTCGTCGCCGATGCCGGCATTGCCCGGGCCGTCGTCGCGCTGGTCGATCCCGACCCGCGCACTGCCGGACGCGGGATTGATGCGCTCCGCGCGGCGGGGGTCGCAATGACCGTCGGCGTCGCCGCCGAAGCCGCCGAGGACTCGCTGTCCGGATATCTCACCCGCCTCCGCCGCGGCCGTCCGCGCATCACGCTCAAACTGGCGCTGTCGATCGACGGCAAGATCGCGCTTCCCTCGGGCGAGAGCAAATGGATCAGCGGCGAGGATTCGCGCGCCCACGTCCATCACCAACGCGCCCGCTCGGACATGATCCTCGTCGGGCGCGGCACTTTTCTCGCCGACGCCCCGCGCCTCGACGTCCGCCTCCCCGGGCTCGAGGATCAATCCCCGCGCCGCGCCCTGCTGACCCGTGGTGATGCGGTCGACGGCTGGGAAACATTGTCGAGCCCGATGGGCGTGTTCGCGCTTCATGACGTCAATGATTTGCTGGTCGAGGGCGGCTCGGCCACCGCGACCGCCTTTCTTGCCGCCGATCTGGTCGACCGGATCCTGATCTACCGCGCGCCAATTCTGGTCGGGGAGGGCAAGTCGTCGTTCGGCTACATCGGCCTCGACGCGATTGCCGACGCGCATGGTCGCTGGCGCGCGATCGACGTGGCCAAGCTTGGCATCGATCGGCTCGAAGTCTACGAGCGCGTCCGCGACCATGCGGACGAATTGGCGGGCGAGTAGCAAACATGTTCACGGGGATCATCACCGCCATCGGCACCGTCCGCAGCGTCGAGGACCGCGGCGACCGCCGTCTGCGGATCGGCTGCGATTACGACCTTACGA
>JANPMU010000247.1:0-1703 GCA_031427095.1 Sphingomonas sp. | reverse complement strand
GCCGAGGCGCAGCGCAGCCGTGCCCCGATCCAGCGCATGGCCGATCAGGTCTCGGGCTGGTTCGTGCCCGTGGTGATCGCGGTCGCGCTGGTCGCTGCCGCAGCCTGGGCCTTGTTCGGACCGGACCCGCGCCTGACCTACGCGCTGGTCGCGGCAGTATCCGTGCTGATCATAGCGTGCCCCTGCGCGCTGGGCCTCGCCACACCGATGTCGATCATGGTGGGCGTCGGACGCGGCGCGCAGGCAGGTGTCCTCATCAAGAATGCCGAGGCGCTCGAGCGGTTCGAGAAGATCGACACGCTGATCGTCGACAAGACCGGAACGCTGACCGAAGGGCGTCCTGCGGTCACCGGTATCCGCACCGTCAGCGGATGGGACGAGAACGAGATCTTGCGCCTTGCCGCGAGCCTTGAGCGCGGCAGCGAACACCCGCTGGCCGATGCCATCCTGCGCGCCGCGCAGGACCGCAAACTGGCGCTCGAACAAGCCAGCGACTTCGACTCGCCGGTCGGCCGCGGTGTGACCGGTACGGTCTCGGGCAAGCACATCCTGCTTGGCGGCCCGAGGTTCATGGCAGAGCAGAAGATCGATACGACTGCCCTCGACGAAGCGGCCGAGGCAATGCGTGCCGAGGGCGCGACCGCAATCTTCGCGAGTGTCGACGGGAAGATCGCCGGGCTTCTCGGTATCGCCGATCCGATCAAGGCAACCTCGGCCCAAGCGGTCCGTGAACTGAAAGCCGACGGCATCCGCATTATCATGATGACCGGAGACAATCGCACCACCGCGCTCGCGGTTGCTGCTCGCCTTGGCATCGACGATGTCGAGGCCGAGGTGCTGCCCGAGGACAAGGCCAGCGTGGTGCAGAAGTTCCGCGCCGAGGGCCGAAGCGTCGCCATGGCCGGGGACGGTGTCAACGATGCCCCGGCACTTGCCGCTGCCGAGGTTGGTATCGCTATGGGCGCTGGTGCCGATGTCGCGATCGAAAGCGCGGGCGTCACCCTGCTGCAAGGCGATCTCAACGGCATCTTGCGCGCGCGGCGCCTGTCTCGCGCGGTGATGCGCAATATCCGACAGAACCTGGTTTTTGCCTTCGCTTATAATGTGGCTGGTATTCCGATCGCGGCGGGCGCGCTTTATCCGACCTTTGGCTGGATGCTCTCTCCTGCCATAGCGGCTGCGGCCATGGCGCTGTCATCGGTGAGCGTTATCACCAACGCCTTGCGGTTGCGGATTGTCCGCCTGTGACCGACCTGCCTCATCAGTTCGAAGCGAGCGCGACAATCGCTGGTGCAGCGGATAGCATCTTTGCCATTGCCGATGAGCCAGACTTGCTGACCAAACATATGCGTCGCCCCACTCTCAGACGGGAGGCGAGTTGATGCCGGTTGGAGCACATATCCTGACGATCAACGGCGGCTCGTCGAGCATCAAGTTCGCTTTGTATCGGATGGGCGACCCGCCACAGCGCGGGCCGCATGGCAAAGTCGACCGCATTGGCTTGCGTGGAACCAGCTTCGCTTTCGATGACCCCGCCGAGAAGCGTCAGGATGATCGAAGCGTCGGTGACCTCGATCACCGGTCGGCGGCCAATTTCCTGCTCGACTGGCTCGACAAGCAAGTCGGCCTCGCGTCGATCACGGCAGTGGGCCATCGCGTTGTCAACGGCGGCGGCAGCTACCGCGAGCCGCATCGCGTCACGA
>JANPMU010000246.1:0-1822 GCA_031427095.1 Sphingomonas sp. | reverse complement strand
GAAGCGCGCGAATATCTCGGGCACGAACCGCAATGACGGTGCGCAACATGATCCAGGCGATCAATGACGCCCACAAGGTGATGATGGCGCGCGATCCCGATATTGTCGTGATGGGCGAGGATGTCGGCTTTTTCGGCGGCGTGTTTCGCGCCACCGAAGGGTTGCAGCGCGAATTCGGCAAGACCCGCGCGTTCGACACCCCGATCAGCGAATGCGGCATCGTCGGCACCGCGATCGGCATGGCCGCCTATGGCCTCAAACCCGTCATCGAAATCCAGTTCGCCGATTATATCTACCCGGGCATCGACCAGATCATCAGCGAGGCGGCGCGGATGCGCTATCGCACGGCGGGCGAATGGACCATGCCTCTGGTGATCCGCTCACCTTATGGCGGCGGCATCTTTGGCGGCCAGACCCACAGCCAGTCGCCCGAGGCCTTGTTCACTCATGTCGCGGGTCTGAAGACGGTCATCCCGTCCAACCCCCACGACGCCAAGGGACTGCTCATCGCCGCGATCGAGGATCCCGATCCGGTGCTCTTCCTCGAGCCCAAGCGGATCTACAACGGTCCGTTCGACGGTCACCACGACCGGCCGGTCACCCCGTGGGCAAAGCATCCCGCCGCAGAAGTCCCCGATGGCCATTACCTTGTTCCCCTAGGCAAGGCCGCGATCGTCCGCGCGGGTCAGGCGCTGACCGTGCTGACCTATGGCACGATGGTCCATGTCGCGCTCGCCGCGATCGACGAAAATGGCATCGACGCCGAAGTCATCGACCTGCGCACTTTGATCCCGCTCGACATCACGACCATCGAGACATCGATCCGCAAAACCGGCCGCTGCCTGGTCGTCCAGGAAGCGACCCGGACCTCGGGCTTCGGCGCGGAATTGTCGGCGCTGGTCCAGGAACGCTGCTTCTACCACCTCGAAGCCCCCGTGGTCCGCGTCGCGGGGTGGGACACGCCCTATCCCCATGCTTATGAATGGGTCTATTTCCCGGGGCCGCTACGGCTGAAAAACGCCTTGAAGAAAGTGATGGAAAGCTGATGGCCCGCTTTGAATTCAAGCTGCCCGACATCGGCGAAGGCATCGCCGAGGCCGAGATCGTCGCGTGGCACGTCAAGCTCGGCGACCGGGTCGAGGAAGACCAGCAGCTCGCCGACATGATGACCGACAAGGCCACCGTCGAAATGGAATCGCCGGTCGCGGGCACGGTCACCAAACTGGCCGGCGAAGTTGGCGACCAGATCGCGATCGGCAGCGTGCTGGTCGAGATCGAAACCGAAGGCGAGGCTGCGGCCAGCCCGGCGCGCGCTACCGAAACCGAGCAACCCCTCGCCGACGGCATCGTCGAGCCGACCAAGGCGCAGACGAAAGAGCTGCCGGTGACGGCGACGGCATCCGCTCGTCCTGAGCGTAGCGCGCAGCGCGAAGTCGAAGGGCGTCTCGCGCCGACGGCGGAGCAACGCCCTTCGACTTCGCTCAGGACGAACGAAGATGGGCGCTCTGCTGCAGCCGCGAAAACCCTCGCCTCCCCTGCGGTCCGCCAGCGCGCGCGCGACCTCGGCATCGCCCTCGACCAGGTCCGCACCACATCCGACCGCGTCCGCCACGCCGACCTCGACGCGTACCTTCTCTACCATGGCGGACAAGTCAGCGGCTCGGCCCCCATGCGCTCCGATGAAACCATCAAGATCGTCGGCCTGCGCCGCAAGATCGCCGAGAATATGGCCGAGGCCAAGCGCCGCATCCCGCATTTCACTTTGGTTGAAGAGTTTGACGTCACCGACCTCGAAGACACGCGCGCGATGATGAACCGCGAT
>JANPMU010000245.1:0-1689 GCA_031427095.1 Sphingomonas sp. | reverse complement strand
GTTGAGCCACCGGCTGGGGGTGTAGGTCATGTCGGCTTCGATGCCGGTAATCTGAGCCTTGGGCACGTTGACCGTGATCGCCGCGGGATTGCTGAGGATCAGCGCGTAGGTGACGCGCTGAATATTCTTCACCCACAGATTGTAGGCGGCGATGTTCACGCGCAACGGAGCGCCGCCGACGTTTCCGTGAAACTTCGCGCCCACTTCGACGTCAGTCGCGGTCTCCGCCCGATACTCGCTGCCGCCTTCGTTGCCGAAGCCCGCGATCGGCGGGGCGATCGAGTTGAAGCCGCCGCTGCGGAAGCTGTGCCGACTGACCACATAGAGAAGGATGTTGTCGAGCTGCTCCTGGACGCCCAATTGCCAGCTGAACTTCTTGAACTTTCTGGACTGCGGTCCAACCACGAAGCTGTCATCCCGATTGGTGACGTAGACGTCCCGAGGCTGCCGCGTGACGCGCACCTTCTCCTCCGTGTAGCGAAGCCCTGCGGTCACGCTGAGGCCGGAGAGCCCGGTCAGGCCACTGAGGTCGAAAGTGCCTTGGGCATAAGGCGCCAGCGTCTTGTTGGTCGTGATGGCGTGGTTGAACTGAGGGACGTATATGAAAGGCCTCAGATCGAAGATGATGCTCTCGGAGAAATAATTGAGCTTCTCGTCCGAGAAATAAACTCCGGTGACGTAAGACAGCGGCCCGGCCTTGCCGATCAGCTGGAGCTCTTCCGAGATCTGACGAAGATTGGTCCGCAGGCCTTCGGGGCCGAGCGTGTCGACCCCGAACGGCGAGCCGTCGAATTCGGCGCGATCGAATGTCTTGATGCTTGTGTAACCGAACACATTCTTGATCTGCATGTCGGGCGCAACGTCGAGGGTCGTGATGTTCGACACGACCAGATTGTTCGCGCGATGCTGGTTGGCGCCATCGACATCGATTGTGAACGGGCCGCGAGCCTTCTGCTTGGCCGTGAACGCGATGATCCCGTCGGGATCCGCTCCCGGGTGCCCGGCAAGATAAATTGCCCATGCGCCGGGAAAGGCAATCGCCGAATCGAGCAACGGGCTGAACAGGACATTCACCGGAACGGGTTCGATCGTTGCGCCCGGACCCTTCTGCCCCGGCGCGAAGATCGAATAGATGACGTTGCTGGTACTCGACCCGCCCGAGTGGAGGTAATCGACGACCAGCGTGTTGGTCAGCGCCGACGTCGGCTTGAGCAGCAAGGAGCCGCGCACCGCTTCGCGGCGGACATCGCCAACGCGCGAATTGTCGAACAGGTTGAACTGGAAGCCGTCGCGCCGCTCGACCAGGCCGGCGATGCGCAGCGCCGCCACATCGTCGACGAGCGGGATGTTGATCGCACCCTCGATCTGGCGAAGGTGATAATTACCGAGGCGGCCGCTGATGTAGCCGCCGAGCTTGTTATCGGGCCGGACCGTCGTCACGAGGACGGCGCCGCCGGTGGCATTGCGGCCGAACAGCGTCCCCTGTGGCCCTTTCAGGACCTGCACCGACTGCAGGTCGTAGAACGCGCCTGAGCCGGCGCCGCCGACCTGGACTTCGTTGAAATATGGCAACACGCCGGGACGGACGCTGCTGAACGGGTCGAGCGACTGGCCGCGGATGACGTAGTTGAGCTGGTCGGAGCTTTGCGAAGCCTTGACCTGCAGGCCGGGAACCGCCGACTGGAGATC
>JANPMU010000244.1:0-7381 GCA_031427095.1 Sphingomonas sp. | reverse complement strand
GCGCCGGCTTCGAAATTGTTCGAACCCGACTTGGTCACCGCCGAGGTCACGCCCCCGAGGGCGCGGCCATATTCCGCCGTCCAGCCGCCGGTCTTGACGTCGAAGGTGCGGTAGAATTCGAACGGCACCAGACTGTTGCCGACCATGGTGCGGAAGTTGGTGGTGTTCAGACCGTTCACATAATAGCTGTTTTCGGCGATCGTCGCGCCGCCGAAGCTGACGCAATCGGTGCAGTCGCCGAACCCGGTGTCGCCAGCATTGGTACCGGGAGCGAGCAGGATGAGGCCGCTCTGCGAAGCCTGGACCGGGATGTTCTCGACCAGCTTGGCAACGTCGATCGTCAGGCCGGTCGTGGTCTGACCGAAATCGTTGGTCTGGACGCGGCGACCGGTGACGACGACGAGCTCTCCACCGGCATTGCCGCCGGGGGCGGTGGTGGTCGTGCCGGCAACCGCGGCGGTATAGGAGAAGCTGTTGGTCGCGCCCGGAGTGACCGAGACCGACGGATCGCTGACGACCTCACCATTCGCGCCGCGAACGTTGAGGGTGTAGGCGCCGGTGGGCAGCAGGTTGAAGCTGAACGCACCGGCTGAATCGGTCGTGGTCGACCGGGTGAAGCCCTGCTCGTTCGAACGAAGCGTAACTGCGGCACCGACGAGCGGAGCGCCGCCCTCGGCAACTACCGTGCCCGCAAGCGACCCGCGGGTATAATCCTGCGCCATGGCCGGCGTGGCGGCGGTAAACGCGGTCGCGACACCGGCACCCATGAGCGCGAGGGCCTGCAAGGCCGCTGATGCGCGAAGATTGGACTTCTTCATTTTCGTCTCCTGAGACACGCGGCCTTGGCGACCGCCTAAAAATATCAGTCGGGCGCAACTCGGCCCCAACGTTGGGAGGGGGTTTGGGCGGTCGATAGCCTCGGTGTAAAGTTGCGTGCTGCGCTGAAGACACTTTTGTGACACCACTGTGTCGGCCGCGCCACAGTGGCGAAGAGGCCGCCAATCGGTTGCGGTTCAGCGCTGTGGGGGAGGTTGATCGGCGGCGCGTTGATCGGCGGTGAGGCTGGCGGCGGCGTCGACATAGGCTTCCTGGCGAAGAACGCTCCAGTACCGCAGTTCCTCGAGCGGGATTTCGGCCCCGGTGATGGCGCAGCGGACATGGTCGCCTTCGGTGAGCATGCGGAATATGCCAGCCATGTAATGAAGCTTCGCCACGCGGCCGCTTCCGGTCATCAGCATCGGGTCACTCCGTATCGTCGAACAGCGACGGCTGGGGCGGCAGATAGGCGCGCCCGCGGTTTGTCTCAACCCGCTTGCGCTCGACCCGGCGCGAGTGCGGCGCGGCCGGTTCGCGCGCTTCGGCGGTCGCTGCGACGCGGCCATCGGCGAAGTGGAGCGTCAGGATGCGAGCGGCGAGCGCATCGGCGGCGCGCGTGAGGGTCTTGCCGGCGGTGTCGGTGACCCGGACGAAACCGCGGCCGAGCGGACGTTCGGGGTGAGCCAGCTCGGCCAGCCGCCACAGCGCGGCGAGGCGTTCACCGGCGCGGACAACGCGATCCTTGAGCAGTGCGGCGCGGAGTCGCGGGGCGACCGCGTTCAAATCGGCGCGGGCGTGACCGGCGCGCGCGGCGAGCGCCCGGGGAAGGCGGTCGGCGTGATCGTCGAGGCGTTGGCGGGCGGGCGCGAACAAGGCGGCGGGTCCGGGCCAGCGCTGGCCGACGAGGGACAATCGCTCGCCGGCCCGCTCGGCGCCGCGCTTCAGGCAGCGGGCCGAGCGCGACGCGAGATCGTCGAGCGTGGTCAGGAGATCGAGGCGGACCGGGACCGCGAGTTCGGCCGCGGCGGTCGGAGTCGGGGCGCGCAGGTCGCTGGCGAAATCGATCAGCGTGGTGTCGGTTTCGTGGCCCACCGCGGAAATCAGCGGGATCGGCGATTCGGCGGCGGCGCGGACCACCTCTTCCTCGTTGAACGCCCACAGATCCTCGATCGAACCCCCGCCGCGCGCGACGATGATCAGGTCGGGGCGCGGCACCGGTCCGCCGGGGAGAAAAGCGCCGAAGCCGCGAATTGCCTCGGCGATCCTGGCGGCGGCGCCCTCGCCCTGGACCGCGACCGGCCAGACGATGACGTGGGTCGGGCAGCGATCCTCGAGTCGATGGAGGATGTCGCGGATGACCGCCCCGGTCGGCGAGGTGACCACCCCGATCACGCGCGGAAGAAATGGCAGCGGGCGCTTGCGATCCGCGTCGAACAGCCCTTCGGCGGCGAGCGCGCGGCGGCGCTTGTCGAGCAGCGCCATCAGCGCGCCCTCCCCGGCGAGTTCCATCCGCTCGACCACGATCTGATATTTCGAGCGGCCGGGGAAAGTGGTCAGCTTGCCGCTGGCGATGACCTCGGCGCCATCCTCGGGGCGGAAGGCGAGCGCCCCTGCCCCGCCGCGCCAGATGACCGCGTCAATGTTGGCGCGGTCGTCCTTCAGCGTGAAATAAAGATGGCCCGAGGCATGGCGCTTGAACCCCGATATCTCGCCGCGAACCCGGACATGGCCGAACGCCGATTCGACCGAGCGCTTCAACGCTCCCGACAATTCGCTGACAGTCAGCGGTGGCGCATTGTCGCCTTCGGGGGTGTCGGCTAACAGGCCGGGACTGGCTTCGTCGCCTATTTCTGGAGCGTCCATGGACATACTTCTGCTGGGTTCGGGTGGGCGCGAGGATGCGCTGGCGTGGCGGTTGAAGCAATCGCCAAGCGTCGCCGCGCTGATCTGCGCCCCGGGCAACCCGGGGATCGCGCGCTGGGCGCAATGTGTCGCGATCGACCCGTGCGACGCCGACGCGGTGGTGGGGCTGGCCCGATCGCGCGCGGTGGACCTGGTCGTGATCGGTCCCGAAGCCCCGCTGGTTGCGGGCGTCGGCGATGCCCTGCGCGCGGCGGGGTTCGCGGTGTTCGGCCCCAATGCCGACGCCGCCCGGCTCGAAGGATCAAAGGGGTTCACCAAGGATCTGTGCGCGGCCCACGACATCCCGACCGCAGCCTATGCGCGGGTCGAGACCACGACGGCGGCGCTCGCCGCACTCGACCGCTTTACGATCCCGGTGGTGATCAAGGCCGACGGACTCGCTGCGGGCAAGGGTGTGACGGTGGCGATGAGCCGCGCCGAGGCCGAGGCGGCGATCACGGCCGCGGGCGACGGGCCAATGGTCATCGAGGAATTTCTGGAGGGCGAGGAAGCGAGCCTGTTCGCGTTGGTCGATGGCGCGCAGGCGGTGGTGCTGGCATCGGCGCAGGACCATAAGCGCGTCGGCGAGGGCGATACTGGCCCCAACACCGGCGGAATGGGGGCCTATAGCCCGGCACGAGTGCTGACCCCCGAGCTGGAAGCCCGAGCGATGGAGGCGATCGTGCTGCCCACGGCGCGGGCGATGGCGGCGGCGGGGACGCCCTTTTCCGGAATATTGTTCGCGGGGCTGATGCTGACCGGGGACGGTCCCAAGCTGATCGAATATAATGCCCGCTTCGGCGATCCCGAATGCGAGGCGATCATGCCGCGGATCCTCGGCGATTTCGGCGAGCTGCTGATGGCGGTGGCAAGCGGGCGGCTCAATGAGATCGGCGCTCCGCCTTTGTCACATCAGACGACGATGACGGTCGTGATCGCGGCCAAGGGCTATCCCGCAACTCCGGTGAGCGGCGGCGCGATCAAGGCTATCGACGCGGCCGAAGCGGAGGGCGTAAACATATTCCACGCCGGGACCGCATGGGATAATGGGCGACTGGTCGCCAAAGGAGGACGCGTGCTTGCAGTGACAGCCATCGGCGACACGTTGAGCGAGGCGCGCGAGCGTGCCTATCGGGGGGTCGCGGCGATCGACTTCGCCGACGGATTTCACCGCCGTGACATCGGCTGGCGGGCGCTGGAGCGGGGCGAATGATCGGGCGCCCGGCGACCCTTGCCCTGGGGATAGCGGCATCGCTTGGCGCGACCGCAATCTATCATGGACCAATGGGTGCGGGCGAGCGCATGGCGCGGGCGATCGAACGCGTCGCCCGGACCGAGCTCGACCTTCAGGAAATGGTCCAGATCCAGGCCCGGATCGAACGCGGTCCGCTTCGGCGGACCCTGGTCCTGTCGGGGCCGGCGGACGATTTCCAGCGGCGCGAGCTGCCCCAGATCATGGTCCAGCTGCCCGGGGTCGAGGCGGTCCGCTGGGATCCGGCGTCGCTTCAGGTGGAGGAGGCACGATGAATCTACCCTTGTTCGTCGAAGCGGCGCTATGGGCATTGACCGGCTTTGCCGCAGGGCTATTCCTTGCCTATCTCTATGCGCTGCACCGTCGACGTAGTCAGAAATGGGACAATCGATGACCGACGTATTCAATGCCTATTGGCCGGTCATCCTGGTTGCGCTGACGATCGGGGTTATCACCGGATATCTGCTGTTCCTCCGTCCGCGCCAGCGGATACGGCTGACCGACAGCGCGCCGATCCGCCCGCACATGACCCCGCGCGGCGAAGGCAAGGGGTTGAGCGACGAGGCGGCCGCAGCGGCGAGCGATGTCGCCGGCGCGATCCTGGGTGCGCAGGTCCACGACCATTTGCCCGGCGCGTCCGGTCCACCCGACAATCTTGAACGGCTCAAAGGGGTCGGCCCCAAGCTGGCGGCGATGCTCAACCAGGCGGGGATCATCCGGTTCGACCAATTGGCGCGATTGTCCGAGGTCGAAGTCGAACGGATCGACGCCGGCCTCGGCGCGTTTCGCGGCCGTCTGGCCCGCGACAAGGTCGTGACCCAAGCCGACTATCTCGCGCGCGGCGACGAGGATGGCTTCGAACAGAGGTTCGGGAAGCTTTAGTTTCGCAGGAGAGCAGCGGCGCGCAGAGTCCTTGTGGGCAAGACCGCACCGGCCCGCGGAGTTTTTTGTTGGTAAGACCGCACCGGCCCGCGTCCCCACCCGGCCACCCCTGCAGAATATCCTAGATGGGTAGCCGGGTGGGGGCGCGGGCCGGTGCGGACTCGAGCGCAAGCGAGCAACAAAAAGCTGCAAGCAGCAGGAGAGCTAAATGCTCGCCTTGTCCGCCGCGTCCTCGTTCCTTTTCCGCGATGGGCGGCTGGCGATGAGTTTGTCGATCTTGCGGCCGTCCATGTCGACAATCTCGAACGTCCAGCCGTCATGGCGGAACTTCTCGCCGGTTTCGGGGAGGTGGCGGAGGACCGACAGAGCGAAACCCGCGACCGTTGCATAATCGCGCTCGGCCGGCATGTTGATCCCGAGCCGGTCGCTGAGCAGGTCGGCCATCGCCGCGCCCGACACCAGCCAGCTGCCGTCGTCGCGCTCGACCAAGGGCGGGTCGTCATCGTCGTGCAGGTCGTGGGCGAACGCCCCGGCGAGCGCGGCAAGGATGCTCCCCGGCGTGACGATGCCGTCGAGATGGCCATATTCGTCATGGACCAAGGCGAGCGGGACATCGGCGCCGCGCAGCACCGCGAGTGCGTCCATCGCGTCCATCAGGTCGGGGATCACCGGGGCCTGACGGGCGAGCGCCTTCAGATCAATCTCGCGCCCTTCGAGCAGAACGGCGAGCAGGTCGCGAGCGAGGATCACCCCGATGATATTATCGACCGATCCTTCGGCCACCGGCAGACGGCTGTGGGTCGAGCGCGCAAAGGTCGCGCGGATCTGTTCGCGGGTGGACGCAACGTCGATCCAGTCGACGTCGGTCCGCGGAGTCATCACTTCGCGCACCGGGCGATCGGCGAGGCGAACAATGCCCGAGATGATCGCGCGCTCGCTTTCTTCGAGCACACCGGCGGTCTGCGCTTCAGCAACGACCAGATGAAGCTCTTCCGCCGTCACGACATTCTGCGATTCGCGGTTGAGCCCGAGGATGCGGAAAATCAATTTGCTGGTCTGGTCGAGCAGCCAGACGAGCGGCGCGGTCGCTTTCGACAGCCAGCCCATAGGCCGAGCGACGAACGCCGCGATCGGCTCGGGTGAGCGCAATGCGAATTGCTTGGGAACCAGCTCGCCGATGACCAGCGAGGTGAAGGTGGTGACGAAGATGACGAGGCCGAAGCCGACGGTTCGCGCAGTTTCAGGGTCGAGACCGAGGAGCGCGATCCGCTGCGAGACCGGCTCGCCGAGGGTCGACCCCGAATAAGCACCCGCGAGAATCCCGATCAGCGTGATGCCGATCTGCACCGTCGACAGGAACCGTCCCGGATCCGCCGCGAGCAGCAGGGCCGCCCGGGCGCCCCGGCTGCCACTCCTGGCGAGCGCCTTCAATCGCGCCTCACGCGACGAGACCAACGCCAGCTCGCTCATCGCCAACAGCCCGTTGACGAAGATCAGCGCCAGGATAAGGACGAGGTCGAACCAGGGGAAGGGAAGCAGGGTTTCGCGCATGGCGGTCTGCGGTCATTGCCGCGAAATTGACGCAGCGACAAGCGCGGCGATTCGATTCACCGACGGAACCATCGGCGCGGTCCGCCGGTTTCGCTGCGGATACCCTGTTCCAACTGGAGAATCTTCATGCGTCACTTCCGCAACCTGACAGCCGTCGCCATGGCCGCCGCGCTGATCGCCACCGCCGCCTGCACGACCAACCCCGAGACCGGTAACCAGCGCGTTTCGCGCACCGCGATCGGCGCGCTTGGCGGCCTCGTCGGCGGCTATCTGCTCGGCGACCTGGTCGGTGGCCGCAACGACCGGACCGAAAAGATCGTCGGCGCGGGAATCGGCGCGATCGCCGGCGGCGCGGTCGGCGCCTATATGGACAAGCAGGAGCGCGACCTTCGCCGCCAGACCGCCGGCACCGGGGTCGATGTCATCCGTCAGGGCGACGATATTGTCCTGCGCATGCCGTCGGGGATCACCTTCCAGGTCGATCGCTATGACATCCAGCCGCAGTTCCAGAATACGCTGGACGAAGTCGCCCAGACGCTGAGCTCCTATAACCAGACCTATATCGACGTGCTCGGGCACACCGATTCGACCGGGTCGGACGCGTATAACCAGACGCTGTCGGAGCGCCGCGCCCAGTCGGTCGCAAGCTATTTGTCGAGTCGCGGCGTATCGTCGGCGCGGATCGCAACGCGCGGCTATGGCGAATCGGCGCCAATCGCTGACAATGGCACCGAGATGGGCCGCGCGGCCAACCGCCGTGTCGAGATCAAGGTTGTCCCGGTGACCAACACCCAGCCGGGTTACTGATCGGACGGATCACGGGAAAAGTGAAAAGGGGCGTCGTTCGCGGCGCCCTTTTTTGTTGCCCGCGTTCTTGTTGCTCGCTTGCGCTCGAGTCCGCACCGACCCGCGCCCCCCACCCGCCCCCCCAACCGGGTATTAATATGGTTGGCGGGTGGGGGGGCGGGGCGGGGGGGG
>JANPMU010000243.1:0-11291 GCA_031427095.1 Sphingomonas sp. | reverse complement strand
GACTAGAAGGTGAAGCGCGCGGACACCACCGCGCGATCCTTGTAGGCGTCGCCAAGGCGTCTCTGCGCGGTGCCGAAATAGCGCAAATCGACCGATAGGGCGCGCACCAGAGTCCGGGTTACTCCGGCATTGAACGCCGTGTAATCGGGGCTTCCAACTCGCTCGCGCCAGCCGATTGTGCCCGACAACCGGGTCGACTTGTCGAAGTCGATGCTCTGCCCGAAATCGACGAACAGCGACCGGCGCGTGCTTCCGAAATCGTCGGGACTGTAGACCAGCCCTAGCCGCAGCCCGACCTTGCCGAACCTGCGGCTGATCGATCCGCTGAACTCCAGAGCATCGTCGTCGGTCTTGCCATGCACCGCCGTTTGGAACTTGTACGCCGCGCCAAGGCTCAGCTGGAACCCACCAATCTTGGGCGCGAAGGCCGCAAACGCGGCGGCCTCGCCCTCTGCGGCCGACGAAGTCACGTTCTTCCACTGGCCGCCGATCTGAACCGTGCCGAACTGGACGAACGCCTTGGGCACCACCTGCGCACCGTCGGTCTGCGCTAGTCCCTTGGACATGCCGCAGCTGGCATAGACTATTTCGATCCCCGGGTTCGGGGAAGGGAGATCGATCATCGCTTGATTCCTTTTGCCGGTTTGCGGGGTCAGGCGAGCGCGCGATAGACCCCGAAAACGCTGGTCAGCGTCAGCAGGATACCGACCAGTTTCAGCAACGACTTCGGCGCGATCCGCTTCGTCGCCCAGGCGCCGAGCGGCGCTGCGACGACTCCGCCGATCAGCAGTCCGAGCGTCGCGACGGTAAAGGCGGCGAAGCCAAGCGTTGCGATAAACGTCGCGGAGATGCTTAGCGTCACGACGAATTCGGCGGTGTTGACGGTCCCGATCGTCTGGCGCGGCTCGGCCCCCTGAACCAGCAGGTTGCCCGTCACTACCGGACCCCATCCTCCGCCGCCCGCCGCGTCGAGAAACCCCCCGATCAGTCCGATCGGTTCGACCACGCGCGCCGGTTTGCGTTCCTCGGGAAAATAGAAGCCGCGCCAGATCAGATAGACGCCGATCGCCGCCAGATAGGTCAGTATGAACGGCTTGATCGTTCCCGCGTCAATCGAAGTCAGCACATAGGCACCGAGCACCCCGCCGATCACGCCTGGAATGGCGAGGCGCGCGAACAGCCGCCAGTCGACGTTGCGCTGAACGCTGTGGCTGATCGCCGAAACGCCGGTGGTAAAGGTCTCGACCGTGTGGACCCCCGCCGATGCGGCTGCTGGCGGAACTCCCAAGCTTAGCAGCAGTGTGGTGGAAATCACCCCGAATGCCATCCCGAGCGCGCCATCGATCAATTGCGCAGCGAATCCGACGGCGATGAACGGAAGTAGGTCGAACAGAGTGAAGGTAGAAAAATCGAACATGGCTTTCCTTCGGCGACTCCCCCGGAACGCCGGAAAAGTGACCAAAGCCTAACCCTAGTTTCACACTAGACAATGGGGGAATAAATCGTTCTGGCGCTCAAATCTGTCAGTCGGTCGCAGATGCAACACTCGTCCAGGCGGCTGCCTGTGCCAGCGAAATCCCTTCGAGCATTTCCGCACTCTGATCACGGAGCATCGCGAAGACACGACGGATCGCGCAGCTCGCTTCGTCGCGGCAGTCGCCGCATGGCACGTAGAAGTTGACACTGGCGCAGGGGATCAGTGCGATCGGCCCCTCCATCGCGCGCACCACTTCGCCAAACGAGATTGCTGCGGGCTCTCGCGTCAATTGATACCCGCCCTTGGGCCCGCGCAGGCTGCGGACAAAACCCGCTTTCTTCAACTCGACCATGATCAGCTCAAGATATTTGGGTGGCACCCGCTGGCTCGAGGCGATGCTCGCCAGCTGCACCGGCGTCTCGCTCGATGTCTCGGCAAGATAAAGTAGGGAACGGAGCGCGTAGCGGGTTTTCTGGGTCAGCATGGTCCCAGCCTAGCCTAATTGCGCGTCCGCACGAAAGCGCGAGCCCGGACGCGCCCTAGCGTCCCCGCGCTGGAGAGGTGGCGAGCGCCGAGAAGGGGGGAAGCGCAACGGCGACGATCAGACATGAAGCGCGCAACACTTTGCTCCACTCGACCGCCACGTTGTAGCAGAGGCTCGCTTACCGGGTGACCTTCCCCTCGATCGTCGCCGTTCCCGCGTGATGCTTGTCGAGGTGGCGCTTGATGATGCGCAGGTTGCGGCTGTTCGAGCGGAAGAAGAAGTCGGGGATCGCGCCAATCCATGGGATCAGGCCGAGTAGGAAGTCGACCCCGATGTTTCCGCCCATTCGCGTCATCTGCCATTTGGACATGCCGAGGTTGCGCGCTTCCCACGCCATGTAAGCGCCGAGGATCGCCCCGGCGGTACTGCCGGCGAACGGGACGAGGTCGAGGATCACGTCGAGCCCGACCGGGCGGTTGATTCCGGGGATGACGATCAGCCGTTCGAGCAGGCGCTCCATCGCCTCGACCCGCGCTCGGACCGAGGCCGGGTCGCTGCCGAAGCCGGGGAAGGGCAGGCGGTCGTCGGTCGGGATCGGCATCAATTGGCCCTTTCGCGGGACAGTTTCTGATTGAGGCCGGTCAACGGATGACGCGCGAAGATGCTCGGTGCGTAGCCCGGCAGGCGCGACGCCACCAGCGACCAGCGCACCGGCGCGGCAATGGCGATGAACAATTGCGCATCGTCGATGACCCGCGCGGCTTCGGCGAGCAGCGCCGCGCGCTGGTCCGCGACCGGCGCGGCGCGGGCGGCGTCAAGCAGTTCATCGGCATGCGGGTCGCACAGCGGCGCCACGTCGCAGCGGAACTGGCGCAGGAACCACGCCGGCGAAGTCGACGGGGCAACCGCATCGACCAGCTTGAGATCGGTCGCAATGCCCTTCGCCGCGGGCGCCACGCGAATCCCGAACAGTGCCCAATCGCGTGCCAGCCGGTGAAGCAGGATCGCGCTCCCGGGGCCCTCGGGCAGCGCAATGCGAATCAGCGGGCGCTCGGTCTTGCCGAACAGGCGGTCCGCTTCGGCGACGAGTCCCGCGCGACGATCGGCGATCGGCTGCATCGACCAAGCCGGGGCGACCGGGTCGGCGAGCCCTTCGAGCCCCGGCTGAAGAACCGTGGCGCGCGGGGCAAGGTCGGGCACGACCAGCGACGCAATCATCGCCTCGCGGTCGATCGCCTGGTCGAGCAAGCGACGCACGGCGGGGTCGGCGAGCGGGCCGTCTTTGCGCGCCGGGATCAGCCCGAACAATCCGGCAACCGGATCGAACCGCAAGGCCACGCGCGGCAAGTCGGCCGAACGGGTCAGCGGCAAATCGACAAAGCTGCCGCCGAGGACCAGGTCGGTCCGGTCGGCAACGAAGGCGCGGATCGCAGCTTTCGCATCGGCGCCCCGGAGGCGAATCACTTCGCGGCGCGAATCGTCGCCGTCGGGACCAGCGACCGAGCGGCGCAGGTGCAGAGCGCCGCCGGATGGTGGCGCCGGGTCGATTGCGAACGGGCCGCTACCCTGACCTTCGTGGAGCAGCCCGAAGTCAGGCTGGGCCAGCAGGATCAGCAGGTTCGGGCGCGGGGCGAGCAAGCGGATTTCGATCACGCGGTCGGTCATCGCGACGATTTCATCGATCGCACCCATCGTATCGCGAAGTGGGTTGAGGCTTGCGGTGGAGCGCTGCCGGTTGAGGATCCGCGCGACGTCGCGGGCATTGATCGGGCGACCGCCGGACCATTCGGCCTTGGTCAGACGGAAGATATAGCTCAATCCGTCGTCGCTGACGTTCCAGCGCTCGGCGAGCCCCGGCTCGATTTCGCCGCGGGCATCGAACCGGACCAGCCCCTGTGCCACCGCCGAAAGCAGCACCGCGTCGCCCGGTCCGGGAACCCCGGCTGCGGGATCGACGAGGTGCGGCTGGGGTCCGATCACGGTCACCGTGGCGGTGCCATCGTCGCGCTGGCGGCACCCGGTGGCGGCAAGCGCGAGCGACGCGAGCAGCGCGAATGCGAGGCGATTGGGCACAACAAGCATGGTTTCCGGTTTAGTCACTACGCTCGCTACGGCAAGCGTTGCGGACAATGGGCCGCGAGTGTATTAGTTCGGTAAGGCAGCGGCGCAAATGGTCGCCTTGCCTTGCGGAAAGGGACCATGGCCGACAGCGATATCGTGTGGCAGCGTGACGGGACCAATGTCGAGGACTTGCCCGATCCATTGGCGTCGCCGGTCGTGCCGCAAGCGACCCCGCCGTCGGCTGCGGGATCGCGCCGCCGCCGGTGGAAGATCGCGCTTTATGTCGTCTCCGCGGTGCCGCTGCTGACGATCCTGTGGCTGGTGGTGACCGCGCCCTTGTCGCGCGCGCTCGAGCCATTGCCCGAACCGGCGATGCTGTTGCTGTCGAGCGACGGGCGACCGATCGCCCGGCGCGGAGCGATCAAGGAAGCCCCGGTCGAGGTGGCGAAGCTCAGCCCGCTGACCCCGGCCGCCTTCGTGGCGATCGAGGACCGGCGCTTTTACCGCCATTGGGGGATCGACCCGCGGGCGATCGGCCGGGCGATGGTCGCCAACATGTCGGCCGGCGGGGTGCGCCAGGGCGGCAGCACGATTACGCAACAGCTCGCCAAAACCAGCTTCCTGTCGAGCGACCGGAGTTACAAGCGCAAGGCGCAAGAGGTGATCATCGCCTTCTGGCTCGAAGGCTGGTTGACCAAGGACGAAATTTTGTCGCGCTATATGTCGAGCGTCTATTTCGGCGACGGGGTCTATGGGCTGCGCGCCGCGGCGGATCATTATTTCGGGCGCGATCCTGAAAATTTGAGCCTGGCGCAGTCGGCGATGCTTGCGGGGATGGTTCAGGCGCCGTCGCGGCTGGCGCCGACTCGCAACCTTGCGGGGGCGCAGCGGCGCGGTCGGCTGGTGCTGGGCGCGATGGTCGAAACCAAAGCGATCAGCCGGGCGCGCGCGGTGGCGACGGTTGCGGCGCGTCCGGTGGCTGCGAGCAACCGCGTGCCGGCCGGAACCTATTTTGCCGACTGGGTCGTCCCGGCCGCGCAAAACGCCTTCGAAAGCGATTTCGGCGAAGTATCCGTCGCGACCACGCTCGACGCTGATCTGCAGAGGATCGCGGTGCGAGCGATCAACCGCGCCGCAGTCGGCGATGCCCAGGCGGCGATCGTTGCGATGCGGCCCGATGGGCGGGTCGTCGCGATGGTCGGCGGGCGGAGCTATAAATCGTCACCGTTCAACCGCGCGACCCAGGCGCGGCGCCAGCCCGGGTCGGCGTTCAAATTGTTCGTCTATCTCGCCGCGATGCGCGCCGGCTATCGCCCCGACAGCATCATTTCCGACCGCCCGGTGACGATCGACGGCTGGTCGCCGGCCAATAGCGATGGCATTTATCGCGGCGATATCACCCTGCGCGAGGCGTTCGCGCGCTCATCCAATGCGGCGACGGTGCGATTGTCCGAAGCGGTCGGGCGCGACAATGTGCTTCGCGCCGCGCGCGACCTCGGCATTTCCAGCCCCTTGCCCGATAGCCCCAGCGTGGCGCTCGGCACCGCCGGGGTCAGCCTGGTCGAACTGACCGCAGCCTATGCGGCGGTTGCCGGTGGTCGTTACCCGGTTCAGCCGCGCGGGTTGGCCGCGACCGGCGAAGAGGGCGAATATGCGCGGTTTTTCGCGCGCGACAATGCGCTCGACGCGCAGCGCGACCGGGCGCCGATGCTTGACCTGCTGTGGGCCGCGACCAATCAGGGAACTGGCCGCCGCGCCGCGTTGGCCGTGCCGACATTCGGCAAGACCGGGACCACGCAAGGCAATCGCGACGCCTTGTTCATCGGCTTTGCCGGCAATCTGGTCGTCGGCGTGTGGGTCGGGCGCGATGATAATAGTTCGCTTGGCAACGTCAGCGGCGGAACCACCCCGGCGCGGATCTGGCGGGCATTCATGGCGCCGGCAATTGCGGTCGATGGCCAGGCCGGACCGCGCCTGCCGCACCAGTTTCGTGTGCCGACGCCCGCGCCCGCTTCGCGCCCAGATCCGCGCGACCGCGAAAGCCCGCTGCCCGAGGCGTATAGCGAGGGCACCCGCGCGCTGCGCGATCTGTTCGAAACGATCGACGATCTCATCGGCGAGAAATGAGCGTGTCCACGCCATCGAAAAAGTCGGGGTTAACGGACTTTAACCGGTCACTTTAAGATTTTTTCAACCTGCAGGCCCTAATTCTGATCTCAATCGACGCGATAGACCGCGACCGGTGGGGGGATCTCCCGATCCCTGCAATGTGGAACCCAGGAGGCCAGACATGGCAAAGTTTCTGAAACTCATCAAGAACGACAAGGGTGCTACCGCGATTGAATATGGCCTGATCGCCGCCCTCATCGCGGTCGCCGCGATCAGCGCGATGACCAGCGTCGGTACCAAGCTCGGTACGACCTTCAATAATGTCTCGAACGCGCTCTAAGTCGAGTTCGAACCGAACATCAGCGGCCAATCGACAAAGCTGCCGCTGACGACCAGAGTTTGTTTCAGTGAGACGGCACCGCCCGTTTCCCCGCTTGGCCTCCCAATCAGGATATCTGACTGGGAGGCCAGGCGGGGGAGCGGGCGAAGCTGTCAACGCTCCAGCGGCGCGAAGTGTCGCTGGACGGTGGCGCCGGATCGATTCCGAATGGGCCGCTTCCCTGATTTTCGTGAAACTACCCGAAGTCAGGCTGGGCCAGCAGGATCGGCAGGTTCGGGCGCGGGGCGGGCACGCGGATCTCGATCACCCGGTCGGTCATCGCGACGATTTCATCCGCCGAAAGCAGCACCGAGTCGCTTGGTCCGGGAACCCCGACTGCGCGATCTGTTCGAAACGATCGAAGATGTCATCGGCGACAAATGAACTTGTTCAGGCCATCGAAAAAAAGTTGCGGTTAACGGATTTTAACCGGTCACTTTAAGATTTTTTCAACCTGCAGGCGCTAATTCTCAACTCAACCGACGCGATGGACTGCGACCGGTGGGGGATCTCCCGATCCCTGCAATGTGGAACCTAGGAGACCAGACATGGTAAAGTTTCTGAAACTCATCAAGAATAGCAAGGGTGCTACCGCGATTGAATACGGCCTGATCGCCGCCCTCATCGCCGTCGCCGCGATCAGCGCGATGACCAGCATCGGTACCAAGCTCGGTACGACCTTCAATAACGTCTCGAACAAACTCTAAGTCGAGTTCGTACCGAACATCAACGGCGGCGTCGAAAGACGCCGCCGTTTCTGTTTGCGGCAAAGCCCATCAAAAAAGACGGCGGATCCAGAAGATCGCGCCGTCTTTTTGATTCAGGGTCCTGACCCCGGAGCCCGGGAAAATGGTGGAGCCGTGGGGGATCGAACCCCAGACCTTCGCAATGCCATCGCGACGCTCTCCCAGCTGAGCTACGGCCCCACACTTCGCGCCTTTAGGCGATGTTTTCCCAGCTGGAAACGGGAAAAATCATCGGCTGCGCGCGCGATCGATCAATGATCGTCATCCTGCCCGGCAGTCTCGACGCCCAGATCATCATCACCGGCGCCCAGATCGACTTCATCGTCGGGGCTCGGCTCTTCGTCTTCGTCGGGGACCAGATCCTCGGCGCCGAGGTCGGCATCGGCAGCGGATTCCTTGGGTGCCGCGGCGACCGGGGTTTCAAACGGCATCGGCTGCTTCGACTTGAGCACCGGCTCGGGAACGAAGCTTGCGCCGCAAGCGACGCACGCTACGGGATTGTCGGTGCCAAGATCGTAAAAACGGGTCGAGCACTTGGGGCAAGTGCGCTTGGTGCCCCATTCGGGTTTCACCATGAAATCATAACTCCAGTCAGGCTTGAATCGGGTGGAATGCGATCGGCGCGATGCCGGATCGGACGCGGGCGGCGCCTTGCCATAGGGACACGCCACTGTCAAAGCGCGCAGCCGTGACCGTGCCTGCATTCTCGACCGGAACCAACCATGATCGCGGACCGCGCACCGTCCGGTCGATCGTCATTGCGGTCGACGGGCCGGCGGCAAGCGGCAAGGGCACCATCGCCCGCGCGCTGGCGAAACATTTCGACTTGCCTCACATGGACACCGGCATGCTGTACCGCGCGGTTGCGCTCAACCTGTGGCGATGGGGCGGCGATCCGGGCAATGAATTGGAAGCACTCAGGGCGTGCGACGTCGCGTCGGTCGATCCGCACGACGCCGAACTGCGCAGCGAGGTCGTCGGCGAGATCGCGTCGCGGGTCTCGGCCTATCCTGCGGTGCGCGCCGCTTTGCTCGAGCGGCAGCGCGAATTTGCCGGCCAACCCGGCGGCGCGGTGCTCGACGGGCGTGACATCGGCACGGTGATCGCGCCCGAAGCCGCCGCCAAGCTCTATGTCACGGCAACGGTTGAGGTGCGCGCCGAGCGCCGGTTGAGCGAACTGATCGCGCGCGGGCTCGGCACGCATCTGCCCGACGTGCTGATCGATCTGCGGGCGAGGGACAAGCGTGACGCGGGGCGCAATGTCGCGCCCCTGTCGCGCGCCGCTGACGCCGACTTGCTCGACACCAGCGATTTGACTATAGACGCGGCGGTCCAGCGGGCGATTGCGCTCGTGGAAGCTCGTCTCATTGAGCGCGTGTAGGGAGCCGGGGAGAAACCCCGCCTCCTGACGCGCCCTTTGGCTTAGGCGCGCCATTCCACGAAGTTTTCGGCCAGCTGGATGTCGCGCCGGCATGGGGTCGGGGCGACGGCAAGGGTTTCACCAAGTCCGCTTAACGGAGCCGACCAAGTTGGTCCGGCAGCGGCCGAAACATCATTTTGGGAAGTACAGACTTTATGGCCACTACGGCTTTTCCGACCCGCGACGATTTCGCGGCGATGCTCAATGAATCCTTGGGCGGCGAGAACGAGGCCTTCGAGGGCCGGGTCGTCAAGGGGATCGTCACCGGGATCGAGAATGACCTCGCGGTGATCGACGTTGGATTAAAGTCGGAAGGTCGCGTTCCGTTACGCGAATTTGCTCTGCCGGGCCAGAAGGCCGAGCTCAAGATTGGCGATGAAGTCGAAGTCTATGTCGACCGGGTCGAGAATCATGTCGGCGAAGCGATGCTCAGCCGCGACCGCGCCCGCCGCGAAGCCGCGTGGGACAAGCTTGAAAAGGAATTCGAGAAGAGCGAGCGCGTCGAAGGCGTGATCTTCGGCCGGGTCAAGGGCGGCTTCACCGTCGACCTTGGCGGCGCGGTTGCCTTCCTGCCGGGCAGCCAGGTCGATATCCGCCCGGTGCGCGATGTGACCCCGCTGATGGACCTGCCGCAGCCGTTCCAGATTTTGAAGATGGACCGCCGCCGCGGCAACATCGTCGTGTCGCGTCGCGCGATCCTCGAGGAAACCCGCGCCGAGCAGCGTTCGGGGCTGATTCTCAGCCTCGCCGAGGGCCAGGTGATCGAAGGCATCGTCAAGAACATCACCGATTACGGCGCGTTCGTCGATCTCGGCGGGATCGACGGGCTGCTCCATGTCACCGACATCAGCTACAAGCGCGTCGGCCATCCGTCGGAGCTGATCAACATCGGCGACACGGTCAAGGTCCAGATCATCCGCATCAATCGCGAAACCCAGCGCATTTCGCTCGGCATGAAGCAGCTTGAGAGCGATCCGTGGGGGGGCGCACAGGCCAAATATCCGGTCGAGGGTGTGTTCACCGGCCGGGTCACCAACATCACCGAATATGGTGCGTTCGTCGAGCTCGAGCCGGGGATCGAGGGCCTTGTCCACGTGTCCGAAATGAGCTGGACCAAGAAGAATGTTCATCCGGGCAAGATCGTCTCGACCAGCCAGGAAGTCGAAGTCAAGATCCTCGAGGTCGACGAGGAAAAGCGTCGCATCTCGCTTGGCCTCAAGCAGGCCCAGGCCAATCCGTGGGTCGCCTTTGCCGAGAAGAATCCGGTCGGCGCCAATGTCGAGGGCGAGGTCAAGAATTCGACCGAGTTCGGGCTGTTCATCGGATTGGACGGCGACGTCGATGGGATGGTCCATATGTCGGACATCGCGTGGGGCGTGACCGGCGAGGAAGCGCTCGCGCTGCATCACAAGGGCGAGACGGTCAAAGCGGTCGTGCTCGACGTCGATGTCGAGAAGGAGCGCATCAGCCTTGGCATGAAGCAGCTTGAGCGTGGCGGCGTGACCGCTGCGAGCCCCGCCAGCTCGGTCGCCAAGAACGAGACGGTTACCGTGACCGTGCTCGAAGTGCGCGACGGCGGGCTTGAAGTGCAGGTCGGCGACGACGGCGCGACCGGCTTTATCAAGCGCACCGATCTTGGCCGCGATCGCGACGAACAGCGTCCCGAGCGCTTCCAGGTCGGCCAGAAGTTCGACGCTCAGGTCAGCGGCTTCGACCGCTCGAAGAAGCCGACCTTCTCGATCAAGGCGCTGCAGATCAGCGAAGAGAAGCAGGCGGTGGCTCAATATGGCTCGTCCGACAGCGGCGCGAGCCTCGGCGATATCCTCGGCGAAGCCCTCAAACAGAAAGAAGCCGCCAAGAAATAATAGCCGGCGGGAACGGCGCGGATCCACAACGGGACGCGCCGTTCCGCCGATTTTCGGTATGTGCGACTTGCACCAGTGACGCTTTCCTGACAGCTTGAAGTTCCGGACGCGTGCGATCGCGCCTCGATTGAATGCGGAGACTGCAACCAATGATCCGTTCCGAACTCGTGCAGAAATTGTGCAGTGACTTTCCCGACCTGACCCAGCGCGAGGTCGAGGGCGTGGTCGGTGCCTTGTTCGATTCGATTACCGAACAGCTTGCCGGTGGCGGACGGGTCGAATTGCGTGGCTTCGGCGCTTTCTCGACGCGCCAGCGTGACGCCCGGGTCGGGCGCAATCCGCGCACCGGCGCTTCGGTCGATGTCGACGCCAAGCGCGTGCCTTATTTCAAGCCCGGCAAAGAGATGCGCGAGCGATTAAACCTGCACGAGGTCACCGCAGAGTAAAGTGGTCTGGCGCCGGGCGGACGTGGCGGAATGGTAGACGCACCCGACTTAAAATCGGTTTCCTAATGCAGGAGTGCGGGTTCAAGTCCCGCCGTCCGCACCAGCCGGCCATTATATCCGTTTTGGATCGAATTTCTTAACCCGTCCTCGCTACGCCAATGATGTGGACGGTCAGGCTCATTCTATTCCCATCGCGCCAGGCAAGACCGGCGCTCACTCAATCGCCAATGCGCGGCGTGAAGCGCTGATGCTGGCTATCCTGGTCGGTGCGGTGTTGCTGTTGATGTGGAACAGTGGCGCGTTG
>JANPMU010000242.1:0-1695 GCA_031427095.1 Sphingomonas sp. | reverse complement strand
GCGGGAATGACGGGTAAAGGAAATCTTCGCATGCACGCTTACCGTTCCCACACCTGCGCCGCGCTTCGTGCGTCCGATGTTGGCGCCACAGTCCGCATCTCGGGCTGGATCCACCGCAAGCGCGATCATGGCGGGGTGTTGTTCGTCGATCTGCGCGACCATTATGGCCTGACCCAGGTGGTCGCGCGTGCGGGCAGCGAAGCGCTCGCGACGCTCGATTCGCTGCGCGTCGAATCGGTCGTGACGATCACCGGCGAAGTCGTCGCTCGCGGCGGTGAAGCGACCAATGCTCGCCTCGCCACCGGCGAAATCGAGGTCGTCGCGAACGCTGTGATCGTCCAGTCATCTGCCGCCGAACTGCCCATGCCGGTCGCCGGTGAAGCCGAATATCCCGAGGATATCCGCCTTCGCTACCGTTATCTCGACTTGCGGCGTGAACGGCTTCACGCCAACATCATGCTTCGCTCGAATGTCATCTCGTCGATCCGCCGCCGGATGATCGATCAGGGCTTCACCGAATTCCAGACCCCGATCCTGACCGCGTCGAGCCCCGAAGGCGCACGCGACTATCTGGTGCCCAGCCGGGTCCATCCGGGCAAATTCTACGCGCTCCCCCAGGCGCCGCAGATGTTCAAGCAATTGCTGATGGTCGCCGGGTTCGACCGTTATTTCCAGATCGCGCCCTGTTTCCGCGACGAAGACGCCCGCGCCGACCGGTCCCCAGGCGAATTCTACCAGCTCGACTTCGAAATGAGTTTCGTCACCCAGGACGACGTGTTCGAAGCGATCGAGCCGGTGCTGGCGGGGCTGTTCGAGGAATTTGCGGACGGTCGCAGCGTCACTCCGGCCGGCACGTTTCCGCGCATCGCCTACAAGGATGCTTTGCTCAAGTACGGCAGCGACAAGCCCGATCTGCGCAACCCGCTCCTGATCCACGATGTCGGCGAGGCGTTCGCGGGTTCAGGCTTCGGGCTGTTTGCCAACATCGTTGCTGGCGGGGGCAAGGTCCGCGCCGTCGCCGCACCCGATACCGCCGACAAGAGCCGCAAATTCTTTGATGAAATGAACGAATGGGCGCGCGGCGAAGGCTATGCCGGGCTCGGCTATGCGACCCGCAAAGGCGGCGAATGGGGCGGTCCGATTGCCAAGAATCACGGCAGCGAAGGCATGGATGCGCTTGCCGCCTCGATCGGGCTTGGACCCGACGACGGCATCTTCTTCGCCGCAGGCAAGGAAGGCGAGGCCGCCAAGCTCGCCGGAGCCGCGCGCACCCGGGTCGGCGAGACGCTCGGGCTGATCGAGGAAAATGCGTTCAAATTCTGCTGGATCGTCGACTTCCCGATGTTCGAATATGACGAGGAAGCGAAGAAGGTCGATTTCAGCCACAACCCGTTCTCGATGCCCCAGGGCGGAATGGAAGCGCTCGAGACGATGGACCCGCTCGATATCCTCGCGTGGCAGTACGACATCGTCTGCAACGGGATCGAGCTGAGCTCGGGCGCGATCCGCAACCATCGCCCCGACATCATGTACAAGGCGTTCGAGATCGCCGGTTACACCCGCGAACAGGTCGACAGCAATTTCCCCGGAATGATCGGCGCATTCAAATATGGCGCGCCGCCCCACGGCGGTTCCGCGCCGGGGATCGACCGCATCGTGATGCTGCTGGCGGGCGAGCCCAACATCCGCGAGGTG
>JANPMU010000241.1:0-1685 GCA_031427095.1 Sphingomonas sp. | reverse complement strand
CGTCAACATCGGTTCGGTGTTCGATAAATTGGGTGTGAAGCGTAACCTGGCTTATTGCGCGTCAAAGGCTGCGGTCGGCGCGATCAGTCGCGTGCTTGCGGTGGAGTGGGCGCGCGAACGCATCGCCGTCATCGACGTGGCACCGGGTTACATCCTCACCAATCTCAACCGCGACGTGATGAGCGAAGGGCCGCTGCGCTCCTATCTCGAGAAGAGGATACCTGCCGGGGCACCGGGTGAGGCCGACGATGTCGCTCGCCTGGTGGCCGGTCTGTTTGCGATGGATGTGCGCTATCTGAGCGGAGAGACCATCTATCTCGACGGCGGGCAGGGGATCGCACATTGACCATATTGGACCGCCTGGATGATATGATCGGCCTGTCAGACGACGAGCGCATGCTGCTGAGCAGCGTTCGCGCGCTCGCTGAGACGGTGATCGCGCCGCGCGCCGCCGAACTCGACCACTCCGGTGAATTCCCGTGGGACAATGTTCGCGACATCAATGCGCTGGGTCTCAATATGATGTTCGTGCCCGAGGCCTATGGCGGGATGCCGCTGTCCTATCTCTGCTATCTCGCCTGCGTGCGCGAAATCTCAAAGGCGTGCGCGGCGACGGGCATCGTCTGGGCAACGAACTTTCACGCGATGAAACCGCTGATCGAGTTTGGCAGCGAAGAACAGAAGACGCGGTTGCTGCCCCGGATTGCGGGGGGTGGACTAGCCGCGCTCGCGATCACAGAACCCGACGCGGGCTCCGATGCAACCGGCATGAAGACCGCGTTCCAGGACGATGGCGACGAGATTGTCGTCACTGGCGGTAAGACCTTCATCACCAACGGCGATGTTGCTGACCTCTATCTCGTATTTGGCAAATGGGCCGGGATCGACGATGCCAAGCGGGCGATTTCGGTGCTGGTCCTGGAAAAGGGAACCGCAGGGCTGGAAGTCCTGCGCAATGAAGACAAGATGGGCACGCGCGCGTCGAGCACCGCGACAATCCGCTTCGATGGCTGCCGCGTATCCCGCGCGAATCTGATCGGCGCCCCGGGTGACGGGCTGCCGATCCTGCTCGCCTCGCTCAATCGATCCCGGCCCAGCGTGGCCGCTCACGCGCTCGGCATCGCGCGCGCCGCGTTCGAAGACGCCGTCGGCTACATCAATGATCGTCGTCAGTCGGGCAAGCGGATCATCGAATTCCAGGGCATCCAGTTCATGCTCGCCGATCTCGCCGCAGAGCTCGTGCTCGTCGAAAACTGGCTGTGGAGCGTCGGGCGGCTGGTCGATGGCGGGGCGACGGAGTTCGGGATCGAGGCGTCGATTTTGAAGATGCGGGCGTCGGACCTGGCGATGCGGATGGCGACCGACGCGGTCCAGCTGCTCGGTGGCTATGGCTATTGCCGCGATTTCCGCGTCGAACGGCTGATGCGCGACGCCAAGATTACCCAGATTTGGGAGGGAACCAACCAGGTTCACCGCCAGCTGATTGGCCGGAGTTTCATGACGCGATGAGCGAACAGATTATCAAAACAATTGGCGTCGCAGGCTGTGGCACGATGGGTGCCGGAATCGCCATCGTTGCCGCGCGCGCAGGCTTCCGCACGCGGGTTTTCGACAGCCGCCAGCCGGCGCTTGATGCCGCACGGGCGCAGACGCAGGCGTTTCTCAACAAGTCGGTCGATCGCGGC